>JAQBYL010000455.1 GCA_027622495.1 Pseudomonadota bacterium | reverse complement strand
ATTTGTTTCGCTCCTTATGGGTTTTGTCACGACCGGCTGACGATCAGCCAATGGCGGTTTTCTTGTGAGGAGCATCTGTTCTTCAATGTCCCTCATACCCTAATGCGAGATATGCGAGCGATTTACGCCAACGAAGATGGACCTAAATTCAGAAAAGTCCTAGTGCTTTGATTTTGCGGGTGTTTTTTTGCTGAGGTTTGAAGGGCGCGACTGCCGCCCTTGAGTACGACACCCTTTATCAACCTTTTCCTCTATAATCCCGCGCCAATCACAATTCACCCACAACCCATGACCATAAGAACAAGAATCGCTCCCTCCCCAACAGGCGATCCTCACCTGGGCACCGCCTACATGGCCCTGTTCAACTGGGCATTCGCCAAATCCCAAGGCGGTCAGTTCCTGTTACGCATCGAAGACACCGACCAGGCAAGAAGCAATCCAGCATCGGAAAAGATAATCTTTGATGCACTCGACTGGCTGGGTCTGGCACGCGATGAAGGACCGGATGCAGGTGGTCCTTGCGGACCGTATCGGCAAAGCGAGCGTAAGGACATTTACCTTGAATGGGTGGATGTTCTCTTAAAAGCAGGGCATGCGTTCAAGTGTTTCTGTACCCCAGAGAGACTGGATGTGCTGCGTGCTGAGCAGCGTGCGGCAGGGCACAACACGGGTTATGACGGCCACTGCCAGCAGTACACACCGGACGAAGTTCAGGCCCGCATTACCGCCGGTGAGCAGTGCGTAGTTCGTATGAAGGTTCCGCAAGACGGAGTCTGTCGTTTTCGCGATGAGTTGCGTGGCGATATCGAAATTCCCTACAGCCAGATCGACATGCAGGTGCTGCTCAAGACAGACGGCTTTCCTACCTATCATCTTGCTGTGGTGGTCGATGATCACCTGATGGGCATAACGCATATATTGCGCGGCGAAGAGTGGATCAGTTCGGTTCCCAAGCACAAATTGCTGTACGACTACTTCGGCTGGCAGATGCCAGTCATGGTGCATCTGCCGCTGTTGCGTAACCCTGATCACAGCAAGCTGTCAAAACGTAAGCACCCTACCAGCGTTAACTACTATCGTGACTTGGGGATTCTGCCTGAGGCGCTGGTCAACTATCTGGGCATGATGGGCTGGTCGATGCCCGATGAGCGTGAGATGTTCAGCAAAGAAGAGATGCGCGACGCGTTTGATTTGCAGCGGATGTCGCTTGGTGGACCGGTGTTCGATATGCGCAAGCTCAGCTGGTTGAACGGGCAGTATCTGCGCAACCTGTCAGCCGATGACTTCATGGACAGGCTTGAGCAATGGGCCGTCAACCGTGAGCGTTTGAGCAGACTCGTGCCGTTGATCCAGGAGCGGACTGAGCGGTTCGCAGATATTGTGCCGCAGGTGGATTACCTGCTGGGTAATCGTGGAGCTCTGACTGCGGATCAGTTTGGATCTAACCGTTTGAATGCTGATCAGGTCATCCAGATTCTGGATCACACCTCCAGGTCGCTGGACACACTGCACAAGTGGGAGCGCGATCAGTTGTTCGAAACCTGTCAGAGTCTTGCAGACTACATGGGTGTTAAGTTACGTGATTTTCTGCAGCCATTGTTTCTCGCGATCAGTGGTCGGGAGGTCAGTCTTCCGCTGTTTGATTCGATGGTGTTTCTGGGCTCTGATCTCACGCGGGTGCGCATACGCGATGCCATCGGTACGGTGGGGGTTTCGAAAAAAGCCGCCAAACGTCTTGAAAAGGCTTATCAGGAATATCAGACCACCCGCGGTGGTCTGAACCCTCAAATCGAAAAATAGTCAGCGCGAGCGTGCGCGTGCGGCGCGCTTTCTGATTTATGGGTTCAGCCTCAGCGCTTCGAGTAACCCCACCAGGATCAGGTCGGGCACCACTACATCGAAAAGCGCTTCTCGATCGAACAGATGTGAAAAACCACCGGTTGCGATGACCATAGGGGGGTCATCTGCAAACACCTCGGCGGTAATTCGAGCTACTAACTCCTTGACCATGCCGACATTGCTCCAGTAAAGGCCGCTTTGAATACTCTCGATGGTGGTTTTGCCGATGATGGAGCGGGGCGGTTTTATTTCTACGGTTGGTAGTTGAGCGGTTCCCGCACCCAGAGCTTCCATGGCGAGCCGTACACCGGGCATGATATTGCCGCCCAGAAATTCATGCTGTTTGGTGATTGCGCAGACAGTGGTTGCTGTACCAAAGTCGATCACAATCAGGTTGCGGTTGGGATAGAGCTTGACTGCACCCATGGCGTCAGCGATACGGTCTGAACCGACTTCCTTAGGATCCTTGTACAGGATCTTTAAACCGGTTTTGACGCCAGGGCGCAACAGCAAGGGTTCGATCTTGAAGTACTTCTGACAACATGCACGCAACGAGTAGTTGATGTCGGGTACGACCGAACAGGCCACAACGTTTTCGATCGAATCCGGATCGATACCGTTTTCGCGAAGGGCGCCACGAAGAAAGATCCCGATTTCGTCGGATGAACTTCGCACTGTTGTAGTGCGACGAAACTGGGATATGAGTGTGGTGCCATCGAATACACCGCAATAAATCTGACTGTTTCCGACGTCCACAGCAAGAATCAAGTTTTAGCTCCTGTCAGTTGAAGTTTCTGGATTTTCTTAGAATCAGTTGATTTCCACGTTGTCGATCAGACGCACCTGGCGATCCCCACATGTGAGCATTGCTGCAGCAAATCGCCGACCGTGACGGGTAACAATATAGTCCACGGCATAACCCATACACTCGAGTTTGTCGGCAATCTGCTGGTCGGTAGCGCACGAACGCAGGAGAGCGTTCAAGTGCGGTGCAAGTTTGCGTGCCTGTTCATCCAGCAGAACGTTTCTGGAACTCAACGCGAGACCGTCACATTCGCGCACAGTTTCACAGCCGACAATTTCGACGTCCATGAAAAACGCATCGACCATGTCCCGGATCAGTAAGTACTGCTGGTAGTCCTTTTTGCCGAAGTAGGCGCGATCTGCGCGGACGATATTCAGCAATTTCATTACCACGGTGAGCACGCCGGTAAAGTGCCCGGGTCGGTGTGCGCCGCACAGTTCATTCGAAAACTGCGTCTCATCTATCTGATAGCGATAGCCATCAGGGTAGATATCTTCGTAGCGGGGGAGGATTACCGCATCCACGCCAGCCCGGCGGGCGATCGCCAGATCCTGATCCAGGGTTTTGGGGTAGTTGCACAGGTCCTGTGAATTGTTGAACTGGGTCGGGTTGATGTAGATGCTGAGCACGCTCTGGTTGTTCTCGCGCACACTGCGTTCCAGAAGACTCGCATGACCGCGATGAAGTGCACCCATGGTCGGCACAAACCCCACACTGCCCGTGATGGTTCGACGGTAGGTTCGCCAGCGCTCGAGAGATTCGAAGACGTTCATACATAGCTCTCCGATCTGGATGGAAAACAGCCCTGGCGGGTGTCTGCATGGAACCGGTTGACTGCGTCTGTGATGACATCGTTGCCATTGGCAAAGTGGCGCAGAAATTTTGGTTTGAAGCCAGGGTTGGTTCCGAGCATGTCTTGCAGAACGAGTACCTGACCATCGGTATGCGGACCGGCACCGATG
>JAQBYL010000008.1 GCA_027622495.1 Pseudomonadota bacterium | reverse complement strand
GAGTTTTTTTCGATCTGCATGGCGTGAGAGACCTGTGAAAAGCGCACGAACTTAAGCTTCTGCCCCGCGTTTCTCAAGTGTCCGGAGATTAAAAGAAGCTGATCAGCCCCAACAGGGTGTCGCCAACGCCAAGCACCCAGCTGAACACGGGAAAACCAAACAGGCTCGACAACACCAGCGCGAGCAGCAGCATGGGCCCGTATTGAGTGTTGAACCGCTTGAATGTCTCGCGCATCGACTCCGGCAGCAGGTAGGGCGCAATGTAGTGACCGTCAAGCGGTGCAACCGGCAGCAGGTTGAACACCATCAGCAACAGATTCACCCTGGCCAGGATCAGAAAGAACATCAGGGTCGCCTCACTCTTGAAAAAGGCCACCTCCAGACCCGCCATGAGCAGATACAGGTTCCAGGTGACCATAGCGAGAGTCAGGTTCATCAGCGGCCCGGCGGCTGCCACCCAGATCTCGGCACTGGGGCGGCTGTAGTTTCGCGGATTGGTGGGCACCGGTTTTGCGTAACCGAACCCGACGAAGACCACCATCAGAAACCCGACGATGTCGATGTGTGCAACCGGGTTCAGCGTGAGACGACCGGCCTTTTCAGCAGTGTCATCGCCAAAGCGTTTGGCGATCAGCGCATGACCGAACTCGTGAAAGGTGAGAGAAATGACCAGCGCAAAGGCCAGCAGAACAAAGAGCGTGTAGAGCCCCTGATCGAGGAGTGAAATCATCGCTCCATACTACTTGAGCCGGGCGAATTTACTGCGATGTTTTAGCGATCGCCGTGAATCAGGCCGGCGTGGCCAGCAGATCATGCTTGCGCTGGTCGGTGAACGCCTGCAGTTTTGCCATGTAGGCTGCCCTTTCGTAGTCGCGGCCCTGCGCAGTCAATTTGTCGAACCAGTCGTCCTCGCCGAGCATCTCACCTAAGCGAGGCGGATTGCGATGCAGCATCTGCACGTCTACTTTTTTCGGTTCGAGCCCGCGCAATATGCCGCGGTTGAAATGTGAGTGCAGGGTGACACGCTCCCCAGGCAGACTTCGATCACCCTGCCAGTGCCACACACCATGGGTGAAATAAACAACCGATCCTTTCGGCATCTCAATCGGGATACCCCGGTCCAGCCCCTCACCTTTTCTGGGGTTGCGGCGCTCAAGGTGCGACCCGGGGACGATCCAGGTTGGACCGCTGGCAACCGACCAGTCCTCGAACGCCCACACCCCGACACCGGTCATGGCAAATTCCGGGAATGGTTCCGGAATCATGGAGTAGTCCGTGTGCAGGGGAATCGTTCCCGGGCCTGGGCCTCGACGGATGGAGCTTAAGGATGCGATCACCGCACCGCGACCGAGCGATGCATCGATCAGCGTCATGAGCTGAGGATTCTGCGCAATCCGCTCAAATGGCTGCCCGTGATAGAGCATCCATTGCAGCTGCATGTGGTGATGAGGTAGCAGGGCTTGAAGGGTTGCGGCGCGCATCTGATCGGCAAACTCTGGGGAAATCGCCCGTTCGATCACGGTGAAACCCTGTTCTTCCATCTCGCGTACCTGACTGGCAATGCCCAGCCGTTGGGCGCGATGCGCCAGATCAGGGTTTTCTACCGTATGACGGCCGAGGTGGTCATGCAGCAGGCCGAGCAATTGAGTTGTTTCCGGGTCGCTGATGCTGCCGCGCACCGATAGGGCATTGCGCCCGAAGATGTGCGTGACCTCAGTCATGGCGGCAGCAACGGTATCGGGCGCCAGCGCACCGATCGCCTGCGCTGCGGTGAGCGCCGCCTGGTAGTCTCCGGTAACTTTGAGGTCGGCCGATTCTTTGAAATCCCGGGTCACCGAAAGGTTAGTTCCGTCGAAGACCGCGCTCCAGGTTGCGATATTGTCAGTAAAGTTCAGGTGCGGTGGTGCATCTGAAAAACGTTCGCAGATACTGAAAGGCGCGATGTTTCGGGTGGGGCCGACATGTCGGGTCAAAAACTCCCGTGCCTGGTCTAACCACCGCTCAGACAGAAATTCGTAGTGATGTGGGAGTGTGATCATTGCTTAAGGTTCAAGCCAGCGTAGTGAGAATAGTAGGCCGAAGAGGTGCAGCCAGTCACTTCTGCGCTCAGAAGTTTTTTAATAGAACAGATGTGTCATAAGCACATCGGCGTTATCGCGATTGGTACCTTCACATCACAGACCCAAAAGCATAGCCTGAATTGTGCAGGGTGGTCTTAAAAGCAGGTGCTTGCGGCGAAGGCACGCAGTAAAAATTAGAAAGCACATTTTAGCTGATTGGATTGCGATCACCATCGTCGGAAGGCTTGCGGCGGCCACTCTGTCTTAGTCTTGCGCCAACCTCTTTTCGCCAACCTCTTTTCGCCAACCACTTTGCCGATCTGGAAAAGAAGATCAGTCAGAGCCTGACATTTACCGTGATCAGGTTCTAACATAGGCATTTTTGTGGGGAGGCGATATGGATTTACGCGGTAAGAAGGCGCTCGTGTTCGGCGGGACCTCTGGCATCGGGCTTGCAAGTGTCATCAAATTGCGCGATCTCGGCGCAGAAGTCGTGGCGATCAGTCGTGATCCGACCAAAGCCGGTGAGATTAAAGGGGTCACCCTGCTTGCCTGCGATGTGCGCGACAAAGAGGCGCTGGCGGCGCTCTTTGCCCGCCAGGCACCGTTTGATGTGCTGATCAGCGCAGCGACTGGCGGCTCCCGTGCTGCCGGTCCGTTTCTGCAGATGGACCTGGAGGGCTATCAGGCTTCGTTCGACAAGCTCTGGGGCTATACCAATTGTGTGCGTCTGGGCACGGAGCATCTGTCTGAGCAGGGTTGTATCGTGCTGGTTAGTGGATCACCTGCGAGACGTGCAAAACCCGGTCAGGCAGCGCTTGCCTCGGTTGGCGGTGCGGTTGAACAGTTTGTTCGAGCGGTAGCAACAGAGATCGCGCCCAGGCGCATCAACGTTGTGTCACCAGGGGTTATTGCAACGCCGATGTTCGGCGCAGATTCCCCGCAGCGCGAAAAGATGTTGTCGGGTGCAACGGCGAAACATCTGATCCCGCGGCCGGGAACAGCAGAAGAAGTGGCGGACGGAATCATATTTGTTACGTGCAATGACTACGTGACCGGAACCACCATTGATGTGGATGGAGGCTGGTTGCTCAGCTGATCAACACCAGCACTCAGACCCGGCACTTTAAAAAGTGTAGGTGTAAGTGGCACCGTAGGTCAGAAAGTCGGATCCGAACCGGGAAGCCAGCCCTTCGGTAACCCGGAACAGAACAGAATGACGGCGTGCAAGCGGCATCGAAACTGCCGCGCCCAGGCGCCAGTTGCGCTGTTCATCATCGCGCTCAATACCATTGAGTGTGGTTGCACCGCCGTGAATATACAGAGCACCCACACCGGCCCACAGACCAGGCCTGAACCGGTATTGAAGTGAGGTTCTAAAGAGCCACAACGGATCCAGCTCCAGCGTGTTGTCGCCGAGCGCTTCGTCGTTGTCTGTGCTCAGCGATACGCCGGTTGCTGCTTCCAGCGTCCAGCGACCGCGTTGGTGAGACGCGCCAACCTGCATCAGAGTGCTCCAGCGATTGGTTCCGGTGTTGATAAGTTTGTCATCAAAATAGCGACCGAATGGCATGCCTACACTGACGGTCGCTCCAACAATGGTCCGCTGTTGCCAGGTTGCGAAATCCTGCAGTGCAAGGGCTGGTGCCCCGTACAGATTCACTGACATTCGAATGACCGGATCACTCCATCCAATGCGCCGACCGCTGGCAGGCTGACCCAGATACAGACCGGTAAGGCTGGCATCCATGTACGGCAGAATGACGGTCAGCAGACCTGATCGGCCGGCGATGTTGAGACCGCGTGAGTAGCTCAGTGTCATGACCTCGATTTCGCCGTCTACATCCTGAACGGGAACGCTTGCATCGAAGGATACTTCGCCGCTGGAGTAGGCATAGCCAACAGAAAGGAAGTTGGTTCCCACTGGAACATTGGAGTAAAGCCGTGGTTCCACATCGTTTGCATGGGCGACGTCCACGCACATGATGCACAGCGTGCACAGAGCGGAAAATAGATAGAACCGGAAAGTCATTGATGGATGATAACCGCTTGGGCTCATCTGGGAACAGGATGCTGGTGTGGTAGTGGCCTGCATGACACAGCAACTCAAGCCTGGCGGTGAACCGCTCGAATCACGTAGCCACCAGAGCGTTCATCCATCTCAATGTCGGCAAGCCCTCGCTCCTGGGCATCTTCAAGCAACTCGCCGAAAGACTGGTAGCCGTAATAGCTTTCACTGAAACCTGGATTTCTGCGTTTGAGCGTCTGCTTGACCATGGAGCCGAACACCTGGTTGCCGCGTTCGGCGATCAGTGCTTCTGCTACGTCCAGTACCAGGTCCAGCGCTTCTTCCGGACTTGCTGTTTCGCTGGCGGAACTCTCCGCCTTGGGTTTGGCCGTCTTGGGTTTTGGCTTGCGGTCATCGCCTCTTGCCTTGGCCGGTCGCCGGGTCTTTTTACTTGCCTTGGCGCGAACGATGTCGTCGTAGAACACAAACTCATCGCAGTTGTTCATCAAGAGATCAGAGGTGCTGTTTTTAACGCCCACACCGATCACGAGTTTTGCGTTTTCTCGCAGCTTGCTCACCAGCGGTGAAAAATCGGAATCTCCGCTGATGATCACAAAGGTGTCGATGTGATCTTTGGTGTAGCACAGGTCCAGCGCGTCCACCACCATCCGGATGTCGGCTGAGTTTTTACCCGACTGGCGGGTGTGTGGGATCTCAATCAGTTCAAATGCGGCGTCGTGCATTGCCGGTTTGAATTCTTTGTAACGATCCCAGTCGCAGTAGGCTTTCTTGACGACGATGTTGCCTTTGAGCAGCAACTGAGAAAGCACCAGCGACATATCGAACTGGGGGTACTTGGCATCACGCACGCCAAGGGCGACGTTCTCGAAGTCGCAGAAAAGGGCGAGGTTTTTATCGGATTCTGTTTGGTTGGTCATCTATTTCTCCAGGCGGCGTTGGCCGTCTGTGGGTAGTTAATAAAGGTGTTTAAGAAAGTACGCACAGGTGCCAGGCGGGTTTGTCGGAGGAATAGGGAATCGTCTTGAAAACTCGATAAGGGTGTCGGGGCAGACTCTAAACGCGATGCAGACTACAGAGTTCCGGATGCAAAAGCTCGTTCTAATTTCCTGCTTCTGATCAATGTAAAGACAACACCCGTGTGCGCTCAGCGTCTTGTTGCGAGCCAGATGACATGGCGGGAACCTTTGCCCCGATGGGCGCGGATGCGTCGTTCGTCTACCAAAAAACCGACTTTTGGAAGCCTTGCTGCAAAGCGCGGTGCGGGGGTTGCTGACCACACAGCCAGGGTGCCACCCGGGCGAAGTGCAGTGTAAGCGCGCGCCAGACCCTGCAGGGAATACAGGTGGTCGTTGTGCGGGTGTGTCAATCCTTCGGGGCCGTTGTCGACGTCGAGCAGAATCGCGTCAAACGCGGCTTTGGCGTTGCCGATGAGTTCACGGACATCCACGGTTTCCATGCTCACGCGTTGATCGTTCAGTGGGTTGCCCGCGCAGTTCCCGACAAGTCCCTGATTCCACCTGATGACGTCAGGGACCAGTTCGGCAACGATGACCCGCGCGTCGGGCGCAAGACATTTCAATGCGGCGGCGAGCGTGAAACCCATACCAAGCCCACCCACCAGAACCTTTGCATGCGGACGCTTGCCAGCTGCTGTGCAACCGAGTTGTCCCAGCGCGTCTTCCGAATCATGGGTGCGACTGTTCATCAGGTCGCCCTGGCCGCCGGCTATGCGGATCGCGAAATCACCATCGCGTTTGTACAGCCGTAAAACACCCGCATTCCCGGGGATGGGTGCGGTATCAATCTGTTCCCATCGACTCACGATGCTTCCCTGATGGTGCGATGGGCAGCGTATTTGGCCGGGTCGCAAAATACAAACATCCGGTTACACTGCAGCGAAACTTCGAACCGGAGGAACCATGCGCACTGTTGTCACCTTTCTGATCCTGAGTTTTGGGCTGTTCATGACCCCCGTGGTGCAGGCAGACAAAACCGTTCTGGCCGGTGGTTGTTTCTGGTGTATGGAGAAAGATTTTGAAAGCCTCGAAGGCGTAAGCGATGTGGTGTCGGGGTTTACCGGTGGCGTTGCTGCCAACCCAACCTACAACGGTGATCACACGGGCCACTATGAGGCAGTTGAAATCACCTATGACCCGGCAGTGATCAGCTACCAGGGCATACTCGATCACTTCTGGATCAACATTGATCCATTCGATGCGAAAGGACAGTTCTGCGACAAAGGGCCCAGTTATCTCAGCGCTGTTTTTGTTGCATCCGATGAAGAACGGGCCCTCGCGGAAAAGACCAGACAACGGGTGGTAGAGCGATTTCCGGGACAGAAGGTAGTGACACCTGTACTTGACGCTGCAACTTTCTATCCCATCCAGGGCAATGAAATAGGTCATCAGGATTTTTACAAGAAAAACCCGGTGCGCTACAAAACCTACCGATGGGGTTGCGGGCGCGACAGCCGGCTTGCGGAAATCTGGGGCGAGCGATAACAACTCCGCCGCGTTGCCCTGCGGCAAATGTGTAACCGTTAAATCGAAACATCCGTTATGCTGACGACCCAACTGCGTGTTCAACTACAATCAGGCTTACTGTTACATGACCGTCCATCCGTTAGATCCAATATTTCATCCCCGGGCCGTTGCGGTCGTGGGCGTTCGCACCGGTCCTGCTGCCGGCATGATGGGCAGCTTTTACGATTCGTTGCTCGAGACTGACTTTCCCGCGATCGGCGGTCTTTATCCGGTCAATCCCAAGGCCGACGAAATCAACGGGAGACGTTGTTACCCGACGCTGCTCGACACACCCGATCCCGTCGATCACGTGATCTCGCAGGTGCCTGCCTCGGTGGTGCCGGAACTGGTTGATCAGTGTGTGCAGAAGAAAGTGCGGTCCATTCATTTCTTTACCGCGGGGTTTTCCGAAACCGGAAGTCAGGAGATGGCGTCGGTTGAGAAGGCAATGATTAAAAAACTGCGCGATGCCGGGATCAGAGCCATTGGTCCCAACTGCATGGGCATGTATGTGCCGGCAAGCCGGCTTGCCTTCATGAATGGTTTTCCCACAGAACCGGGAAACGTGTTTCTGCTTTCGCAGTCTGGCGCGAATGCAGGCGAGATCGTGCACGGGCTTGTGAGTCGAGGTGTGCGGTTCTCGAAGGCGATTTCCTATGGCAATGGTGCGGACCTGCGTGCTCATGATTTTCTTGACTATGCAGCCGATGATCCTGAAACAGACGTTGTGACTGCTTATATTGAGGGCGTTCAGGATGGTCGGGCGTTCTTCGATGCGCTCAAGCGCTGCGCGCGAAAAAAGCCGACCATCATCCTGAAAGGCGGGCGTACGCAATCCGGTTCGCAGGCTGCACATTCGCACACGGGTTCGCTGGCCGGGTCCATCGAAATTTTTGATGCCGCCTGTCGGCAGGCGGGTGCCATGCGCGCTCAGACCATGGATGAACTGCATGATCTGGTGGTGGCTGCAACGACCAACACCCGCTTCATCAAAGGTCGCGGGGTCGCGTTGTTTGGCGGGGGCGGCGGCGGTTTTGCCGTACTGTCGGCAGATGCGATTGACCGTGAAGGACTCACTGTACCGAGAATGCCGAAGAGCGCGGTCGATAAAATGCGCGAGTACATACCGGTCGCCGGCAGCAGCGTTAACAATCCGATCGACGCATTTCCGCCTGAAGAACATCTTGAAGACATGCTGCGGCTGGTGGCAACGGCAAAAGGAATCGACATGTTTTTCATGTCACCCATGACCGGCTGGCGTCAACCACCCCCTGGCAGCAAGCCGGCCGCGACCGGTGCTGGTAAAAGTAAGGCTAAAAAGGCTAAGCCTGCTCCAGTTCCGGCTGCCGAACTCGCGCTCACCCAGGAACAGAAGCTTGAGAATGCCAATAAGGCAGCCGACCAGATGCGCAGCCTGGAGGACGATACCGGTACACCGGTGATCGCTGTTCTGCGCAGTGGTCGCATGGCACGCATGATGGGGCAGAGCAAAAGTGCCATGAGCGAAGCAGGCTATCGCAAAGGGATTGGCGTGTATCCGAGTGTTGCTCGCGCCGCGCGAACGGTTGCTCAGATGCTCGAGTGGAAGGCATACCGCAAAGGCCTGCCCGACATATTCAAGAAGGGTTGATCCGAATGAAAATTAAAACAGTTGTAAAAAAAGCGCGAGCCGAAGGCCGCAGCCTGCTGAGCGAAGTCGAAGCGAAGGAAATATTGCACTCAGCTGGAGTTCCGGTTGAACGGACCGTGTTAACCACCACGGTAAAGGATGCCCTTGCCCAGGCGGATTGGATTGGTTATCCGGTAGTGCTGAAAATCGTTTCACCAGACATTTCGCACAAGAGCGACATCGGTGGTGTGAAGATTGGTCTCAAAGATCGCACTGCCGTGAGAGTTGCGTTCAACGAGATCCTGGCCAACGCTAAAAAAGCAGCACCAAAGGCCAGCATTACAGGCATCGCGGTCCAGCACATGGCCCCGCCCGGCACAGAAGTGATCATCGGGGTGACCACGGATGCGCAATTCGGTCCGGTAGTCATGTTCGGTCTGGGTGGCATCATGGTCGAGGTCATGAAAGATGTTGTGTTCCGCGTGGTGCCGGTCACCGAGCGCGATGCCAGGCAGATGATCAGTGAGATCAAAGGCAAGGCGATCCTCGACGGCGTACGCGGTCAACCACCACTCGATAAGACCGCCATCACCAACGCCATTCTGAAAGTTTCGGAGTTCGTTCTGAATAATCCGGAGGTTCTTGAACTCGATCTGAACCCGATGCTGGTCTATCCGAAAGGTGCAGTGGCGGTTGATGCGCGGATTGTGATCGCCGAGGAATAGTCGGGCCGGTTAGTTATGGGGTCAGAGTCAAGACTCTGACCCCTACGTTTATCCGAACGCTGCTGCCAATTGATCGCGCGCCCGGGTGATGGTATCCAGGTGTGCTTTCGGGTTGCTGAGCTTCTGATTCATGGTCACGACAGCCACGTGTGTCACGCCCATATCCTGCAGAGCTTTCAGTTGTTCGGTTGAAGTGTCTGGCTGAATGATGCACTCGATGCCGATACTCGACGGGTCGCGACCCGCGCGTGTCGCACCTTCGTGCATCTGTTGGATCTGACTCTCGAGGCCTTTGTTGACGAACGGGAACCAGCCATCGGCGAGCCGGGCAACCCGATCGATTACCTGCGGGGCCATGCCGCCGAGCCAGATGGGGATGTTGCGATTTACCGGCAGGGGGTTCAGACCGGCGTCGGTCACTTTGTGCCACTCACCCTGGTATGAGATCGCCTCGTCCTTCCACAGTTTGCGCAGCAGGTCGATCTGCTCTTCAGATCGGCGGCCACGGTTGTGAAAGTCTTCGCCGAGCGCTTCGTATTCCACATCGTTCCAGCCGGTGCCGATGCCAAGCCGCAGCCGCCCTTTTGACATGACGTCCACACAGGCGGCCTGTTTGGCGACCAGGGCGGTCTGGCGCTGCGGAAGGATGATGACGGCCGTTACCAGTTCGATGGTTTTAGTGAGACCGGCGAGATAACTGAACAACACCATCGGTTCATGGAACATGCTCTTGGTGGTGTACGGTCCCTTCCAGTCTGGTCGACTGGCGGTATTGGCGCCCAGCACGTGGTCGTAGGCCAGCAGATGGTCATAACCGAGTGTCTCGGCGGTGCAGGCGAAGGTGGCAGCGACATCGGGGTCGGGGCCGATTTCTGTTTGTGGGAATACCACGCCTAATTTCATTGGTTTTTCCTTGGTTGCCTGTTTGTGGGGTTGTTTTCTGGCCGAGGCTCAAGCCTTCGGCTTCCAGCGTCGCAGCAGCAGCGAATTGGTCACCACGCTTACGCTGCTGAACGCCATGGCGGCACCGGCAATTGTCGGGCTGAGGTAACCGGCGATGGCAAACGGTATGCCGATCACGTTGTAAAAGAATGCCCAGAACAGGTTCTGCCTGATCTTGCTCCAGGTGGCCCGGCTGATGGATATGGCATCGGGCACCAGACCCGGATTCGCTCGCATGAGAGTGATGCCAGCTGTTTCCATGGCCACATCAGTCCCGGTGCCCATGGCAATGCCCACATCTGCGGCAGCAAGCGCAGGTGCATCGTTGATGCCATCACCGATCATGCCTACTTTCAGACCTTGCGCCTGCAGTGCCTGAACCTCAGCTGATTTGGCATCGGGTTTGACACCTCCGCGAGCATGCTCAATCCCCACCTGTGCTGCGATCTCGGCAACCACGCGCTCGGCGTCACCGGAAAGAAGCATCGTACGCACACCCATCTGCTTCAAACGGGCGACGGCTGGCGCTGATTGCGGCCGCAATGGATCGGCGATGGCGATCAGGCCGGTCAGACTTGCGTCGCGGGCGGTCCAGATTACTGTCTTGCCTTGCGTTTCCCACGCCGCAGCCCGGTCCGTGTGGCTGCTTGTGTCGACATTGTGTTTTTGCATGAACTGTTCGTTGCCACAGATAATCGTGCTTTCGTTCAGAGTTCCGGAAACGCCATAACCCGTGTGGCTCTGGAAGTCGCGTACCGGCAGCAGAACCAGACCCTGCGCTTTGGCGCGGGCAAGAACTGCCCGTGCCAGAGGATGTTCGCTGCCTTGTTGAAGAGATGCGACTGTGGTCAACAGATCGGCTTGATCAGTGTTGTGGGTATAGACATCTACCACGTCAGGATGGCCCGTGGTCAGCGTGCCGGTCTTGTCGAAGATGATCGCGTTGATGGTATGAGCACGCTCCAGCGAATCCACATCTTTGATGAGGATGCCGGCGCGGGCCGCGGCACCTGTGCCAGACATGATGGCTGTTGGTGTAGCCAGACCCAGTGCGCAGGGGCAGGCGATGACCATGACAGAGACGGCGCAGATCAGTGCCTGTTCAAAGTTACCAGCGGTAAAGTACCAGCCAACAAAAGTCGCTACAGCAATGAGCAGCACTGCGGGAACAAAGTACTCGCTGATACGGTCCACTAACCTCTGAATGGGCGCTTTGCCAGCCTGGGCGTTTTCCACCATCCGAATGATTTTTGCCAGCGTCGAGTCTTCGCCTACCGCGGTGGCTGTGACTTTGAGCAGACCGGTTCCGTTTATGGATCCGCCGGTGACGTGATCACCGGGCTCTTTTTCAACGGGACTGCTCTCGCCGGTGATCAGCGCTTCGTCCACGGCGCTGCGCCCTTCGTGAATCTCGCCATCCACAGGAATACTCGAACCGGGACGGATGACGATCAGATCGCCGGGACGAACCGACGCTGCTGCAACCTCGGTGGTCTTGCCATCGCGTTCGAGCATTGCTGTCTTTGGACGCAGATCCATCAGTTGCCGGATAGCGATGGTGGTCCCGCGCTTGGCGCGCGATTCCAGGTATTTCCCCAGCAGAACCAGCGTAATGATCACTGCAGAAGCTTCAAAATACAGAGCAGTCTCGCCAACATTGCGCATGAGATACAGGCTGTAGACGTAGGCGGTGGTGGTTCCCATGGCGACCAGCACATCCATGTTGGCAGCACCTGCTTTCAAGGCCCGGTAGGCAGCTCGGTAAAAGCGCGCGCCGATCACGAACTGCACGGGTGTTGCGAGCGCAAGCTCCATCCAGGGCGAAAGATGATAGGGCAGCCCAAGAAACATGGCTGCCATCTGTGCAACCAGAGGGGCTGTGAGGATGGCCGAGAAAATCAGGGTGAGTCGTTCCCGTTGAAGATCGCGCGCATCTTTTAAACGGGTCAGTTCGGCAGCATCGGCATCGGATTCCGCGAAATGGGTTTCGTAGCCAGCGGCTTCAACAGCCTGCTCGAGAGCATGGTGATCCACCTGACCCTCAAGCGCTTTGACATCTGCGCGTTCCAGAGCGAGGTTAACGTTGGCCTGCAGGACGCCGGTAAGATTGCGCAGTGCTTTTTCAACTCTGCCTGCGCAACCGCTGCAGGTCATGCCTTTGACGTCAAATGCATAAGTGGTCTCGCGGACACCATAACCGGTTTCTGCGACTACGGCGGCGATTGCAGCCGCATCGGTACCGTGCGGATCAAAATCGATATCGGCGGTTTCCGTTGCAAAACTGACATCGGCGAACTGCACCCCGGGTGTTTGCTTCAAGGCTTTTTCGAGCCTTGCAGCACACGCGCTGCACGACATGCCGGTGATCGGCATACGCAGGTGACCAGGATTGATGCTGATTGCCGGTGTGCTCACAATATGGCCTCGCTCATTGGTGGTGTGTCATTGCCCTGCACCCCCTCGCAGAGGCTTTCGATAATCGGGCAGCCGGTCAGATCACCGCTGCCTGAGCAGTCGTTGTCGAGCTGCTGAAGAACATCACGCATGCGGCTCAAGGCTTCGATTTTGGCTTCGACCTGTTCCAGTTTGCGATGGGTCATCGCTTTGACCTCGGCTTTCTGGCCGCCACGCTTCTGCAGGGCCAGCAGCGACTTGATCTCGTCCAGATTGAAGCCGAGTTGTTTGGCGCGGGTTATGAAACGCAGGCGCGTGATCGTCGCTGGGGTGTAGGCACGGTAGCCGGATTCGCTGCGTGGTGGTTCGGGCAGCAGACCGCGCCGCTCATAAAATCGAATGGTATCGATGCCAACGTCAGCCGCCTGGGCGACCTGGCCGATCCGGATGGGCTGAGCTGTTGTTTTATGCATGGGAGGATTGTAAACCCTGGAGTCAAGTCCAGGGTCAAGTTTTTTAGGGTGCGAAGATTTGCCGGGTTTGAGGTGGTGGATTGGCCGGCTATATACTGATCGGCAGATTCACGCCCGCTTTTTAAGCGATATCCGCATCAATCTGCTGAGGAATCCCCATGGCACACGATCTCGTTATTCGAAATGGACTGATTGTCGACGGTACCGGAGCCACCCCTTATGCCGCGGACATCGCCATCGACGGCAACATCATCTCGAAGATCGGTGTTGTCGAGAGCAGGGGATTTGATGAGATCAATGCCGATGGCCTGGCCGTCACCCCCGGGTTTGTCGATCTGCATACCCATCTCGATGCCCAGGTGGGCTGGGATCCCGATCTGACCCCGGTCAGCTGGCATGGGGTGACCACGGCGCTGCTCGGCAACTGCGGCGTGACCTTTGCGCCGGTCCGGCCGAAGGATCACGAGTTCCTCGCCGGGATGATGGAAACCGTGGAAGACATCCTTAAAAAAAGCCATTCTCAATGGTCTGCCGTGGAACTGGGAAAGCTACGGTGAATACCTCGATTCAATACAGACCATGAATCCGGCCATCAATTTGGCCGGTCTGGTCGGCCACTGCGCGGTTCGCTTTTATGTGATGGGCGAACGATCCATCGAAGAGGCGGCCACCGATCAGGACATCGCTGAAATGAAGCGGGTGGTGGGTCAGTCGGTGAAAGAAGGCGCGGTAGGATTTTCGACATCGCGTTTTCTCGGTCACTTTCTACCTGATGGTCGGCACGTACCCGGTACCCATGCGGAAGATAAAGAGCTGATCGAGATCGCCCGAACCGTTGGTGAGCATGGTGGCATGATGCAGGCAGCCATCGATTTCGACTCCATCGATAAGGAAATGGATCTGTTGAAAGAACAGGCGCGGGCGAACACCCGCATCCTGTTCAGTGCAGCTGGTGGCGGGACGCATGAACAGGGCGATCTGTTCGACCGCAAGGTGCGCGAATTTCAGGCAGAGGGACTCGACATAACCGGTGTGACGGTGCCGCGAAGTGGTGGTGGGGTGTGGGGATTTTCTACCGGGAATTTCTGGCGGACCCGGGAGTGGCATGCGCTTGTGGGCATGAATCTGGAGCAGCGACTTGCGACTGTTGCCAACCCCGACACGGTGGCTGCACTGGTTGCCGGTGTAGACAAGAACCCGATGATGCTGAAGATGTGCAGGCGCATCTACTGGCTGGGTGATGGTGACCGGCCGAACTACACCCGTGAACGCAACGACAACCTGGCATCGATGGCGGCTGCCGCTGACGAACACCCCGTCGAAACCTTCATACGCATGGCGAAAGAAAGCAATGGCCAGGCGTTGTTTCATGTACGCGGTTTCAGCGCCAACCTCGATTCTCTGGAAAAATTGCTTCGCGCCGACTGGGTGCTGCCCGGTTTAGGCGATGCGGGGGCCCACGTGGGTCAACTGGTTGATGCCGGTTGGGCAACATTCACATTGTCGCACTGGCATCGTGACAAAAAGATCTGGAACCTGGCCGAAACGGTTCGACGTCTGACCCATGCGCCGGCACATGTGCTCGGTCTAACCGATCGGGGACATCTGGCGGAAGGTCTTAAAGCCGACATCAATGTGATTGACATCGATCGGGTGGCAGAACGCATGCCGCAATATGTTGAAGACTTTCCCTTCGGTGCGGCACGGCTTATACAACGGGCTGTCGGTTACAAAGCGACGGTCTGTAACGGGGCGGTGATTCTGCGTGACGATGAACTGACCGGGGTCAGAGCGGGTATGGTTATCCGGTAAGGCTTAAAGGTGAATTTCTCGATCGCATCAGTCTTTGCCTGTGTGGTGTACATCTCCTCAAGCCATGCGCAGGCTTCGTCTGCAGACCAGATACAGGTGAATCCGGTCGAATTTACCATCGATAATGTCAAACGCGGTAGGCAGTTTTACACGCTTCACTGCGTTCGATGTCATGGTTCCGATGGGCGAGGCGACACCGAGATGCGCGAGTTTCTGAAAACTGCACCAGCGGATCTGTCAGATAATCAATGGGTGTATGGCGGCACCAACAGCATCATCTTCGACGTCATTAAGCAGGGTCGACTTGAACGCGACATGCCGGCCTTTGATGCCGAGCTGAACGATGAGCGAATCTGGCAGGTGCTGCGCTACATGGAATACCTTGGAGGGAAACGGCCATGAATGAACAGGTTCCGGACGATGATGAGAATGCGACTGAAGAAAAGCTTCTGGAGCGACGCAACTTTCTGAAAAAAGTTGCCCTCGGTGCCGGCATCGCGGGGTCAGCGGCGTTCGCGGGTCTTGCCGGGAATGCGCAGGCGGCGGCTGGTAAAAGCGATGCTGAGCAGGAGCCACCGATCACCCGAACGGTGGCGCACACCAGTTTCGAAGACGCACCGATCAAGGAATTCAGCTTTCCTGCGCAGGGTGCAGATCTGTTTGCCAAAGCCTGCGTAGATGAAGGGTTAGCCGCTCTGTTCTGCTGCCCGGGTAACTATTCAATCGTGTCTGCCATAGCCAATGCGGGCATTCCTACCTACGGCGGCCGCACCGAAGGTGCCATGTGTTCAGCCGCCGATGCATTTATTCGCGTGACAGGGGAAGTCGCCGCAGCCTCGGGGACTGAAGGCCCGGGTTTTACCAATATGATCTGCGCAATCGCCGCGGCCAATGCGGCACGCAGTCCGCTGCTGGTTGTTGCCAGCAATATGTCGCTCGGCGGCGATGATACGGAGCGGGGGATACAGCGCGGGTATCAGCAGCCAACCACCGAAGGGATCAAAAAATACGGCAAGCGCATCGTCGACAAGGCGCGGGTTCCGGAGTACGCGGGCTATGCGTTCCGCAATCTCAAAACCGGCATCCCGGGCCCCGTACACCTCGACTTTGTTGAAGAGTCAGCCGGTCGGGCCTCAAGTGTTGAGAGTGAACTCGATCTGGAAAACTACTGGGCCAAAGACAAGTATCGCACGGAGTCTGCGGCTTACCCTGACCCCACTGATATTGATCGGTTGATTGGTCTCATTAAAAAGTCCAAGCGTCCGCTGATCGTTGCCAACATGGGCGTTTTTTATAACAAAGCCTGGGACATCCTTCGAAAGGTTGCCGAAAAAGGCAACATACCGGTGTGCGAAGCAGGGCCAATGCGCGGCCATTTCTCGGATGCCCATCCGCTCTCTGCGAGCACCGCACCTGGTGCCATCGGCAGTGTGGATCTTGCCATTCTGATCGGGCAGTACAGCATGCCTGCGGTTGGTGAATATGCCTTTGATGTGGATTGCAGATATGTGCGCATTGATCCGGTGGCGGGCGACATCGGGCGCAATCTGCCGATTGATCTGGGCATTGTTGCCAACGAGCGGGCGGCGCTTGAGGTCCTGTTCGAAAAAATGCCAAAGATGCGCTTTGATGAATGGGTTGCAGAAGTTGCAGCCGCGCGGGTGGCGTTTGAAGAAGAAAACGATGCTCACTATCAGAAAGGTCTGACCTACACAGACTCGGTGCATCCGGCAGTGATCGCAACGGAACTCAACCACTTTCTGTACAACGCTGACATCCCGCGGGAGCAGACTACGGTTGTTTCGGGTGGTTTCGGCATCGGCCGTTATACCCGCCGACGGCTGCGTGCCTATCGGCCAGGGCAGATCTGCAATGGTGCTTTTCAGTACGGATCGATCGGGCCGGATGTGGGTTATGCGTTTGGTGTGGGGGTGGCAACCCAACTGGGTGTCGGCCCGCAGAAGCCCTATCAGGGCAGCCCTATTCTTGCAGTGACTGGTGATGCAGGGTTTGCCTATTCAGGTTTCGAAGTTGAAACGCTCGCGAAATACCGCATACCGGCCATTGTGGTGGTTTACAACAATAACGCCTGGGGAACCTGGAGCGGCTACGCAAGTCAGCCACGGGTTGCGCACGTTCATCAGTTCCAGGAAAACATCCAGTATCACAAGATTGCCGAAGCGCTTGGCGGCTATGGTGAGTCAGTTCACAGGCCGCAGGAGCTGCGCCCGGCACTGGAGCGCGCCTGGCAGGTCGCGGTGAACAACCGTCTGCCTGCGGTGATTAACTGTCATGCCAAAAAAGAATTCTGGCTTGGCGGCAGTCAATGGGGTCCCGGTATGCTCGGGAAGATTGAGCCGGGCTGCATGTCCTATAATCACTAACACAACGAAGGATCAGGTAAGTATGCAGATACGCAGAGTCAGGTTTTATGCGGCTGCGTTGGTATTCCTGTTAAGTGGCTGTGCCGATGGGCCTGAACCGGTGGCAGATAAATGGGCAACCTGGCAGAGCTATGCGGGTAGTGCTGATACCTCGCAGTATTCTTCGCTGACCGGGATCAACGTTGAAAACGTTACCGGGCTTGAGGTCGCCTGGACGTTTCCCAGCGGGGAGGCTGCTCATCGCAGTACACCGATCGTGATAGACGATGTGATGTTTGTTGTGGCCAACGGCGGGGTCGCGGCCTTGAACGCCGCAACCGGGGAGCAGAAGTGGTTCAGCGCAGATTGCGTTTCACCCAATGCGCGTGGGCTTGTTTACTGGCAGAGCGATGATGGGTCTCAGCAGCGGCTGCTGGTGATCAGGGATCCCGAGCTTCTGGCGCTGGATGCACGTACCGGTAAACGGCTGGCGTTTGGCGAACGGGAGAGCATTGATCTGCGCCTGAATCTCGGGCGTGATCCCGAGACCATCGGACGCATCGCTTCCATGAGCCCGGGCCGCGTGCATGAGAACCTGATCATTCTGGGTTCGGCAATGGGTGACGACGCCTACGATGCAGCACCCGGTGACATCCGGGCATACGACGTGCTGACCGGCGAAATGGTCTGGACCTTCCACACCATTCCGCACCCCGGTGAAGCAGGGTATGAAACCTGGCCGCCAGATGCATACAAAACCATCGGTGCTGCCAACGCCTGGACCGCGATGTCACTGGACGAAGAGCGCGGCATCATCTATGCCAATACCGGCGCACCGTCCTATCACTTTCACGGTGGCAATCGCCTAGGCGACAACCTGTTCTCTAACTCGTTGCTTGCACTGAATGCGAGCACCGGTGAACGGCTGTGGCATTTTCAGGCTGTCCATCACGATGTGTGGGACTACGACATTGCCATGGCACCCAAACTGCTGACCGTTGAGCGGGGTGGTCAGCGCATAGATGCAGTGACGCTTGCCGGTAAACACGGGTTTCTGTTTGTTTTTGATCGCGTTACCGGCGAGCCGGTTTTTCCCATCGAGGAACGCGCAGTACCGCAGACGGATGTGCCGGGTGAGCAGACTTCCCCCACCCAGCCCTATCCGCTTGTTCTGCCGCCGTTTGCCAATCAGACCCTGTCTGAAGATAACCTGAGTCCTTATGCCGACCCGGAAGAAGTAGCCTCGTTGGCATCGCGGATAAGGCAGGCGCGCAACGAGGGGTTATTTACGCCTCCTTCTTTTCGCGGCAGTGTCAATGCACCGGGTTCCAGAGGCGGTGCCCAACACGGCAACGGCGCAGTGATCCCGGATGCAGGTCTGTTGTTTATGGCGGTGATTGAATCGCCAACGATCCCCAAGCTTGAACTGCGCAACGATCTGACTGCCGAGCAGTTTCTCGCAGCGGGTGTGGCTGCGACCTACACAGCAACCTGTGCACCCTGTCATGGCGCGCGGGGCAAGGGTCAACCGCCGCTCATACCGGGTCTGGCAGGCCTGTCTGACCGGATGTCTGGCACTGAGTTCGCATCGATAGTTAAACAAGGGCGTGGACGCATGCCGGCAGTACAGAACCTGCCGGAGACGCAGTTGAGCGCACTGATGGACCATATTGGCCAGCTGGATCGTTTGGCTGTTGCAGAACCAAGCGATGAAGTGCCAGAGCTCGAAACACCAGCAATGGATGTGAGCGACGCCCAGCGTTACCGCAGTGGTTATCATCACTTCTTCAGTGATAACGGTCTGGTGGGACCACCGCCCTGGTCGAAGCTGATCGCTTACGATCTGAATGAAGGCGTGATTGTGTGGCAGAAACCCTATGGGGATGTGCCCGCGCTGGTTAAAAGAGGCATTACCGGAACGGGCTCCCTGTTCCCGACCAACAGTCTGATGGCCACCGCATCGGGTCTGCTGTTTTCCGCAACCAACGATCGCAAGATCCGAGCGTGGGATCAGGCGAGCGGCGCGGTTTTGTGGTCGGCGGATCTGCCGGCCGATCCGGGAGGCATACCGGCAACCTATACCGTCGACGGTCGCCAATACCTGGTGGCAACGGCAACCCGCGGTGAGATCACCAGTTCAGGCGATCAGCATGCCTACGTGGTTTACGCCGTAGGCGGTGCGGCTCACTGACCGAGGGGAGGATTTGAATGTCCACTGAACGGCAGGTCCCGGCAGATGAGATCATCAGGCGGCGTCTGCGGCGTTTGTTTGAGCGGGGCATCTTCCAGGGATTTCACGAGGCTGCCTCGCGCCACGGCAAAATCCAGTTCAGGTTCCGCTGGTTGCTCAGTCATGACTTCGTGCTGGTGTTAGATCAGAAAAGACACAAGCTGATTGCCAGCGACCTGCTTCCCGCCATCGCCTACCGCAGCTTCATCGATACAGATCTGCGGCGGTTTGTTGCGCAGAGATTTGATCCAAAGCGGCCCGTGCATCGGCGGCTGGATACAAAACTCATCACCTTGAGCTTAAACAACCGCAAACAGAGCGTCTCTCTGGTGATGTCCACACGCCAATATGAGTACGCGATCAACTCAATGCTTGGCGTGCTCAACGACCTGTTTGCGCATCTGCACCTGTACCATATCGACTACCTGCACCAGAATTTTGGCTTGCCGGAAGAATAAAGCCCACAGTGTAAGGTCCTGCTCACGTGGCAGCCTGGAAACGTTGGGGGATCCCCGGCGAGTCGTCAGGAAATCCCCGTATAAAACCGTTCTTGCTGCGGTCGTAGTATCGGGGTCGACTCACCACAGACTGGAAGGGCCGGATGGACAAAGCAACCAACATCGTCGTTGTAGTCAGTCGCAGCACCGATGCGGGGTACGTGTTGCACAAGGCCGCAGCCATCGCCAGAGCCACCCCTCAGGGTGCGTCGGTCCATGTGGTGCGGGTCATGTTTGAAGACTACGTGGACCAGCTGCATCTGGATCCGGAAAAGTCACAAGCGCTCAAACGCTACCTGATGCAGGCCGAAGAGGAGTTTCTGGTCGACCTGGTCGAAGATCACCGCGCAGATTTCACCGACATTGAGACTGCCACGCTGTGGAACAAACGGGTTTCAGATGCGGTTATGAATGTGGCAGACACATTCGAGGCCGATCTGATCATCAAATCCGCAGATCCTGACTCACCGCACTTTCCCCGCCACCCGGATGACTGGAATCTATTGCGCGAAGCCAGGTGCCCGGTGTTTCTGGTCAAGCCGGAGCCGTGGCCCGCCAACGCGTCAGTGGTCGCCGCGGTGAACATGGCAGATGTTGAGCACGCGGCGATGAACCGCAGGATTCTTGAAGCGGGGGCGCTCGCGGCGAGATCTCTTCCGGGCAAATTGCATATTGTGAATGCCCTTGTGCAGACCAAACCGCTGCTTACCGCAGCGGAGCTCGGTGTGGACTTTGAGCGGCTCGAACTAGACGCCCGGGCGCAGGTGACCGGCGATCTGAACAAGGTCCTCAAAACGCTTGGTATTAAAGGCGCAGATCTGCACATTACCTCAGGGTTGCCAGCCACACTGGTCACCAGTGTGGCTGATGAGACGGATGCGGCGATCGTTGTGGTCGGTACGGCCGGGCGCAAGGGAATTTCTGCGCTGATCATCGGCAATACCTCTGAGACGCTGCTGCATACGCTGCATCACGATCTGCTGGTGCTGCACGTTTAGACCGGTTTATATCTGCTGCCATCGTCGCCCCTTTACCGCCATCGTCAAGCTTTGCTAGGGTTGCGGCGAGCAGAGATCGATTGAGGCAAGCAAGATGAGTGAGGTTGTGTCTGTGCCCGAGGTGCCCCAGCGCAGGGTAAGTTCCCGTGAAGTGGTGTTCGCTGAAATCGCACGTCTTGGTCTCGAACCTAATATCCTGGAGCTGGAAGAAAAGGGTTAAACCGTTGTTGCCGATGTGCTGCCCATGGACATGGTCGAGAAGATGCGCGAGATCATCATCGACCAGAGCACTGACAAGAGCGGCGGCGAACGCCCCGATCTGCACACCTGGGATGGAGGCAGACTGCGCGAAGGCTGTTATCTGCTCTTTGAAGATCGCATCTTCGAACAACTCGTCCTGAACGAATACACCATCGCTCTCATGCAGTATCTGCTTGGTCGATCCATGGTTCTGTCGACGGTCTATTCCCACGTGCGGACCAAGGGTGATCCGGCACTGCCGCTGCACACAGACCAGTGGACGCTGCAGTTGTCTGATCCCGTGTCGGTCGCTGTTGCCAACTACGCGTTAGTCGACTACAAGCGTGACCATGGTGCCTTCGCTGCGGTACCGGGCAGCAACCATCTGCTGCGTCGGCCGGTTTCGCCGGACGAAACAGATGTGTATAAAAATCCTGATTGCATACCGCTCGAGATGTCTGCCGGATCGGTGGTGGTTACAGCAGGGAACACCTGGCACGGTGCCTATGAACGTAAGGTTCGGGGTCTGCGTCTGAATACAGCGGTGGTGTACTGTCGATCGTATATTCAGACCCAGGAGCGGATCCGCGAAGGCGCCACACAGGAGATGCTCGATCGCAACCCAGCGCGGTTTGCTGATCTGATGGGGGTCAACAACTTCCTGGGTTTTGGTCGCGAAGGACCAGACTTCAAGAAAGCCCGGGCGTTGCTCAGTCGTTTCGACTGACTGCACGCGAGGCTGGACAAACGCTGCGATCATGTTCCACACTGCCGGCGGGGGCCGACCTGATTTCGCGAGAAATCTCGTAAAGAGCAGTTCAATACGGGCGATCTGCTCACAGAAGAACAAAAAATAGGGTATGTCAGGGAAGTTGACCTCTGAAGTTGACGGACCGACTCGTTCTGCCCGTAACTGTTCTATTAAGGAAGGGAGAGGCTTCATGGAGATAAAATACCGATTCTGCATTGCGCTGGGCCTTGCAGTGTTTGTTCTGGCTGGTGCGCCGGTGGTGCAGGCAGCGCAGCAGCAAACAGGTGCCAGCGTCATCGAGGAACTGATTGTGACTGCCCGGCGGCGGGAGGAAGCGGCACAGTCCGTTCCCATCCCGATTACCGCCATGTCTGGCGAAGAAATGCGTAACAGAGCGGCCAACGACCTGACCGACATATCGCGCATTACCCCTAACATGGACTATCAGAAGTCCGCATCCAACCGCGGCACCGCGCAGGTGTTTCTGCGTGGTATCGGTCAGGTTAACTGGGCGCCCACACAGGATCCCAAGGTGGGTGTCTACATCGATGGGGTTTACCTCGGCCGCCCCCAGGGTGCGGTGTTCGATATCATGGATCTGGAGCGCATCGAAGTGCTGCGCGGACCGCAGGGAACCCTGTTCGGTCGGAACACCACCGCTGGTCTGGTGCACATCATCACCAACAAGCCGTCTGATGAGTTCGAGGCGGATGTCGCGGTGGGTGGCGGCAATGACGGGCAGATCAATGGCGGCTTCGTCCTCAATGTGCCGATGGGCGATACGCTGGCAGCCCGTTTCAGCTTTCAACATCGTGAGTCAGATGGGTATGTGAATAACCGCGAATCAGGCGCGGACTGGAACGACGAGGACGCGCAGAATTTCCGCGCAGCGGTGATGTGGACTCCAACCGAAACATTCGATGCGTTGTTGTCGTTCGACTATCAGCGGGTGCGGGAACATTCAGGGCTGGGAACCTGTGAATGGTCGGGCCCGGATGATGGTGCTGACGTTTATCAGGAGTTCGAAGACAGCATTCCGGGTTTTTTTGCCGGCACCGGTCCTCTGAAAGTCGGCCTGCAGACGGCGGCTTATGCATTCGGCATCTACGACGAGATCAAGGATGCCTGCAATAACACCTCATCCTATTCGTCGGGGGAAAATGATCCTGATAGAGCGACCCTCGATGCCTACGGCGTGAACCTGACGCTGAACTGGAATCTGGAATTTGCCACCGTTACCTCAATCACCTCATATCGCGACATGGAAGATCTGAACAGTTCCTGGGGC
>JAQBYL010000454.1 GCA_027622495.1 Pseudomonadota bacterium | reverse complement strand
CCTCCTTCGCTGCGCTGCGGCCCTGCGGGTGACGAACTGCTCCGCTCGTCTTGTCGTGGTTTGTGCCGGGGTGGTGGTCGTGGGACTGGCTAACACCGACCCGCTGGCCTGCCCGGAATGCGGCACGCTGGGATCAGGTCGCCGGTATTCAGGCTCGCGCGGTCCGAAGGGGATTAGATCGCCGCTCCCTGCAACCTCCGCGTGGCATCGGTGTGGATGAAACGGCCTTTCAACGCCGACACGAATACGTCACGGTGGTCAATGATTTAGCGGGCAAGGTGCTGTACGTCGCCGATGATCGTACCCGGGAGTCGCTGTCCGGTTTCTACGAAGCACTCGGCGGAGCGGGCGTGGTTGCGCTGGTAGCGTTGGGCGATCCGTTCGCGACTGGAGCCGATCAAACGAGTCGCTCGAATGATCAAACGACACTGGGATGGTGTCATGAACGCGGCCACCAGTGATGTCACCCATGCGCGTGCCGAAGGCATCAATTCCCGCATCCAGTGGGTCAAACGAATGGCTTGTGGTTTTCGCAACCGAGAGCGATTCAGAAATGCCATCTACTTCCATCTCGGCGGCTTGTCGCTATACCCTGAATCCGCACTCAACCACACGAAATCCTGAAGCGGCATTTAGGTTAGGCGTCATTGGAGGGTCCGCTGATGAACTGGGACGCCATTGGGGGGAGATCGTTGGGGCAACAGCCGTCCTCATAACACTAGGCTTCCTAACGCTCCAGCTAAGACAGTCAAACCAAACCCAGCGTTTCGCTGTCTATCAGAGCTATCTCGGTGCGCGAGTGAAAGTAAGAAAAATGCAGTTAGCATGTAGTGCTGACTACCCTCAGACCGGCAATAACTTCACCGGTGACATCGTCACGGTGACCGTCGACCTGCTATGAACTGAAACCTCGGCAGGGTCACCCTGAGGATGGACTTGCCACCTGTGCCGGGCCTGGCTTTATCCGGAATGAATTCATACACGATCGTATGTTTACCCGGCGCCAGTGCTGTTTTCGAGCCCACATTGGTGCGCTCCAGCCCAAAGAAATTGTATTCATGGTGCACGCGGCCGTCCTTCATATAGCCCGCCCATCAGGTCAGGCCGGCCGGCGATAGTCGGGTTGAAACGTTCGAAACGCCGGTCATCGAGCGGCAGCACGAAAATGCGCTCCGCCTCCTGCAGGAGCAGAGCCTGCAAGTCCTTGAGTTTCCCTGGATTCTGCATCGCCAGATCGTTTGCCTGGCTGAAATCCTCATCAACGTTGTGGAGCTCCCAAACGTCGTCCGTGAATCTGGGTAGAGGGACCCCAACCACCCAGGGAATTGAATGCCGCGTTGCCGCCACCCACCCTTCGTGATAGATAGCACGATTGGCAAACATCTCGAAATACTGAGTCTTGCGTCGGTCTTGCGCAGGCGAGGTTGCCTGGATACCTGCCCAGGTGTGCTTCGATATCCCGCTTGACTAAAGCGAAGCTTCCCTCGATATACCAACACATGGTGAAAAGCACGCGAAGCTCCGACGAACAAGATCGGGTAGCATGTCTTCGACTTAACTTAAGGCAAGTGGACGGTGACATGGACTATGACGAGGTTGTTCAAGGACGGCGCAGTATTCGGGGGTATAAGTCCGATCCAGTGCCTAAAGAACTGATTACCGAAGTCATCGACCTTGCCGGTCGGGCACCCTCTTCCATGAACACCCAACCCTGGCACTTTCACGTTGTGACCGGTGAGCCCCTCGATCGCATCCGTGCGGGTAATACCGAACGAAACCTCGGCGGGGTACCTGCATCGCGGGAGATCCGCATGCATGGCGCTTACGAAGGAGTGCATCGTGACCGGCAGAAAGCCATCGCCGTACAGCTATTCGATTCCATGGGTATCGCCTGGAGCGACAAGCAGCGTCGCAAGGATTGGGTGTTGCGAGGTTTTCGTCAGTTTGATGCGCCGGTATCGATCGTCATTACGTTCGACAAATCATTGACCGACAACGACATTGCGATCTTTGACTGCGGTGCGGTGGTGAACGCTCTGGTCAACGCTGCCTGGTCACGTGGTCTGGGTGCGGTGATCAATGGACAGGGCATCATGCAATCCCCGGTAGTGCGAGAACATGCGCAAATCCCCGATGATCAGGTCATCATGTCCTGTGTTGCCATGGGCTTTCCGGCCGACGACTTTCCCGCGAACGATGTAGTCTCGACCCGGCGACCCGTTGAAGAAGTGGTGAGCTTCGTCGGTTTCGACGGCTCGTCGCAGGCGGCTGGACAACACAAGCGCAGTGGAGACAATGGTTGAGACAGTTGATGAGCAGCAACCCTGAAGGTACTAAGTAAACAAGGAGCATCCCATGGCCGCAGTAATTCCAGATCCTGACCCCAATAACGAGTGGCGGCTGTCAACACCGGGCGCGCAAGGCTGGTCCCGCTCGGCCCGGCCCGATGCAGAAAACAAATTCTTCATGGCGTCGGCAGACGGGCATGTGCAGGAGCCACGCACAACCTTCAAGGACCGGGTGCCCGAGAAGTTTCATGACCGATTACCCACGGTCGTGGTCAGTCGCGACAAAAAAACCCAGTATCAGAAGACCGAAGGCTTCCGCCCCGCCAAGCTCAACTGGGTGCAACCGCTGGCGGGTCATGAAAAGTTACGTTACGAATCTGGCAGAGACCCGAACCAGCGCGCTGCAGAGCTCGCAATCGATGGTGTAGATGCTGAGATTCTCTTTCCCAACGTTGGCCTCGCCATGTGGGCGACAAGAGATGCCGATTTTTCGCAGATCATGTGCACCGCATGGAATCACTGGGCCTGGGAAAACTATGGTCCGCACAATCACCAGCTTGCGCCTATGGCGTGCGTTGCGCCCGCCGCCATGGATGAAGCCATTGCAGAGATTCAGCGATGTGCAGCGCTCGGCTTCAAGGGCATATGCATGCCTTGCAAGCCGGTCTTCGGTTCACCCGATGTGGATGATCTGAACTACAACCTGCGTGAGTTCGAACCCCTTTGGGATTGTGTAGAAGATGTCGACCTGCCTGTCACCTTTCATGTCTCCACCGGCCGTGATCCGCGCACGTCGCGCAGTCAGGGTGGTGCTGTAATCAACTACGCGGTGCATTCACTGGCGCCAACCATGGAACCACTGATTAACATCTGTGCTTCAGGGGTCGCCGAACGACATCCGAAACTTCGCTTCGGCGCCATCGAAGCAGGGATCGGTTGGGTTGCCTGGATGCTCGAAGCAATGGATGAGGCATACCGCAAACATCACATGTGGGTACGCCCCAAGCTCGACCTGCTGCCCAGCGAGTATTTCAAGCGCCAGGGGTTTTCGAGTTTTCAGGAGGATCGCGCCGGTCTTGCTCTGGCTCGGGAATTTGGCTTGATCGACAACTTTTTGTGGGCCAACGATTTCCCTCATCATGAAGGGTCATGGCCGTACTCCGCCCAGGCAATCGAGCGCCAGATGGCACATCTCAATGACGAAGAGCGCGCCAAAATCCTTGGGTTAAACACCGCCCGCATATTCAAGTTCGAGATTCCAAAGCGCTATCTGAATCAGCCTGACGCCGCCGCGGTCAACAAAGCAGTCCAGGCAGCCGCGTCAAC
>JAQBYL010000453.1 GCA_027622495.1 Pseudomonadota bacterium | reverse complement strand
AGCAACATCAACACGGCGACCGGCACCAGCACCGTCTGCACGAAGAACACTACGATCAGGTTGATGATCTCACCGATCGTCGATTCGGCACGAAGCTTAAGCCGGTTCACCTGGGCACGAACATCGAGCGCCTGGCGGCCAGAATCCATCCAGCTGCTCAACTGATCCAGCAGTTCCGGGTCCGCTTGCGGGTCTTCGCGCATTGATTCGATCTGACGGGTGGTAGTGGTGATCTGAGTTTCTGCTTGTGTCTGTCGTGGTTCCAGGAAGGCGGCGTCCACCCAGGTGGTGAGCAGCGCTGTTGCAACGACGGTGAAACGGGTGAACAGGGTAATCAGGGCGACCCGTGTGATCAGCCCATGGGCCTTGCCTGCGGGCCACGCCCAGAGGCTTGTCAGGAACGCGATGGAAGTCACCGTGACCAGCGCATTCAGCCAGACTTCCGAAAAAATCTGGGTGAGCAGGATCTGCGTGCCGAGCGATGCGCTGGCGATCAGCAGCAACCACGAGAAACGCTCGATCAGATCGTTCAACGGATCAAGTATCTCACCCACCTTGAGGGCCACCCCCACCCCGACCGGCGTGATGGCAATCTCGGTGCCCTGCGCGACCGAGATGACACCGTTCAATGTTCGCGCTACGGCGAAAGTGGCCAGTGCCCGGTTGAATGTTTTTTCAGTTGCCTGTTCAGCGTGGCGGTCCAGCCCACCGTGCCAGCAGACGCCGACCAGACCCACAACCAGCAGCGTGATAAGCGAGCTCTTGAGGGGTTGCCTCAACTGTGCAGCCGACCACAATCAGGAGAGGGCATGAAACAACGACTCCAGCTTTTCCTGTATCACACTGGCGATGGAGGTCTTGTCGAAGCCCGACAGGTGCTCGACAGAGTTTGGATTGACGCGGTGCAGATGTAATACCGGCCAGCTCTGTTCCAGCTCCCGTAGATCGCCTTTGGCGAGCACTGGCAGAAAAGGATCCGATTTCGGCCGTCGCTCCATGATCGCACGCATACCGGCTTCGAAGGGAACCTGCCGCTTGCCCAGTGAACGCTCACCGTCCTTGTCCTGTACGTTGGCCAGAAACAGCCCTGACTTGCCGACAAAGCCGCCAGGGATGATGTAAAGGCCGGTCGCGGTGACTGACTCTGGAGCGACATGGTTGAAGGTGTCGTGGAAGGCGGCCGGGTTTGGCAGCAGCACCATTTTGCCCTCCCATTCCTCCGGGAAAAACATATCGTAGTTGGTGTAAAGCTGTTGCACCGTTGCCGAATACACGCACAAAGTGGTCTCAAACTGTTTTACAAACTCGATCGCTCGCTTGGCCTCGGAGAATGATTCCAGGTCCCAAGCAAGGTCCGGGTTGGAGGACAGGCTTTCCATAGAAACGGGGGTATCTTGATCCGGGGCTGAGAGTCTATGTCAAGCAGACAAAGAGCGCATGCCATGGCTGACGGACGAGTGTGAACGCCGGATGAGCGATTCCAGCGGTTCATCGGAGCCAGAAAACAGGCTCTGCATGACGTTTGCCACCGGCTGGTCGGCTGCCAGCGATCTTGCAGCGTGAATGAAACGCAGGGTGCGAAAGGCGTCGAACCAGCTGTGCAGCGCAATTCGACGGCTGCTTCCTGGTTGGTATTGCCTGACGGCCGTGACGCAGAAGTCCAGTAGACCGAGATCGCCGGCGAGCGGTTTGACGTTTGCAGATAAGGTGCGCGGTTCATCCACCGCCAGTGCATTCAGGTAATCGATGACTTCCTTCAGCAGTTCAAAAGATGCCGGCGCATAGGTGTGCTGAGGTCCGTCCCGGGCCAGCGCCGGTCCAGTCCCAAACGGGACCCGCTCCGACCAGCGGGTTTGAAGCTGCACAACGGGGTGCGGTGGCGTGATCAGCGGGGCGGTTTTTGCGACCTTGTTTAACAGATAAAAATCTTCCGCTGCGTTGCGCCGCGGGAAGCCGCGGACCCGCGCATAAGTGTCGGCATGAACAGCGATCAGACTGCCCAGCGTGTGATAAGCGTAGGGACTGCCTGCCCAGGCCAGACGGTCAACGTAGTAACGAAGGTGCAGTTCGTAGGCCCGCATGCGGCGATTCAGATCTTCCTCGTCGCAGGAAAGATGGGTGAATGGATAAACAAGGGTTCCGTCGGTCTGATTGTTGATCGCGCCGAGGTAATCGTGTGGCAGGATCGCATCCGCATCTGTATTGAATATCCAGGGTAGCTCGATCTTGCCTGTACTGATCAGCGCAAGGCCCATGTCTGCGCCGATCTTGCGCGCGAGCCCCACCCCCTGACGACGCGGGAGCAGCAACTCAACTGTGGTTCTGTTACAGATCAGAAGATCGATGCCAGTCGTCATTTCCCGCCAGGTGAGGTGGCCCGAATCAGCAAGCACCCGGCTGGCCGAAACAAGTTCAGTCAACAGTTTGCGTGTTCTGTGCAATGGCAGATCAGCAGCGCAAGACGGTGCGTTAACGATCAGGATGATGAGCAGATCAGCAGGGTCCGGAAGGTGCGCAATCAGTTGCGCAAGAAACCCGGGATGCTCATCAAAACAGGGCACCACCAGGCAGTGGCGGTAGCTTCGGGTGATCAGCCGGGTTGCTGCGTTGGCTTCGGGTTCGGCGTAGCGCGTGAGGTATTGGGCAATTGCTTTGCTGTGCGCCATTTAAGTCAGTGCAGAAAAGTCAGTGCAAAGCGGCGCGCAGAGGCAACCGGGTCATGATATGGCCTTCCTGATCGCACAGATCGACCAGCCGTGCGGCGACGATCGACCCTTTAAAATAACGGTTGGCCAGATCCACGAACAACTGCCAGTGTCGATTTTCACTGGCAGCGATCGCCTGATAGAAACGCCGCTCGGCACCTTCGGGCAGAACTTGTGCGATCAGCGAAAAGCGCTCGTGACCGCGGCACTCGACCACAGCGGCAACAAGCAGCCGGTCGAGTAGAAACAGTTCTGAGCCGCGTCTGATGAGTTGATTCATGGCGCCCACGTAGGCGTCTTTCCGGTCGGCTTCAGGAGCCAGGCCACGCCTGGTTAGTAGTCGAATCACCTCACGATAGTGGGTCAGTTCCTCCACCGCCAGATCTGCCATGGCAAGGAGCAGATCGGGTTTGTCCGGGTAGTGCGAGGCGATGTTCAGCGCCATCCCGGACGCCTTCTTCTCTGCAGAAGCGTGATCCATCAGAAAACTGCTGAAGTCGGCCATCACGGCTTCGAGCCAGCCGGATGGCGTGGCGCTTAGGGATAGATCTTGGCAAGCCAACGGCTGATATCGCTGATTTCTTCCGGACATACCTGATGGCCCATGGAGTATTCGTGCCATTCAACCCGGTAGTTGAGTTTTTCAAGCGCGCTTCTTGAGGTGACTGCCCGGGTGATCGGGATCATCGGATCCATCAGACCGTGGGCCATGAAGATGGGAATTTCGATGTTGGCAAAGCTGACCCGATCACCAAGCCTTTCGTGGTTGTGAACGTAGGTAGACAGGGCCATGACCCCGGCCAGAGGCTCGTCGCAGGCCAGACCAAGCTGCAGCGCAATGACCCCCCCCTGACTGAAACCGGCCAGGGTGATCGCGCGGGTGGGTATGCCGGTAGCAACATGATCGCG
>JAQBYL010000452.1 GCA_027622495.1 Pseudomonadota bacterium | reverse complement strand
GCCGGGTAAGCCTGCAACGGCTGTCGTGGGTTGGTCATCGATCATGGTGGGCCCGCCTGCATCAATGGATCGAGTGTAAACTGACGGTACTCCGTGGGCGCCATCGGGTCAAAGCGTCGCGCTACAATCCAACTTGTTGACGCAGCAAAGCAGAATTCATATGGCTCTTGAAGACTTCGCCCACCAACACCCTCACGCGCATTTTACCGGTGTGGAGATCAACCCGATGTTGATCGATTTTTCCGCATCAAGAATGCCGCCGAACACAGCCATGCGGTTCGTCCAGTACGATCTGCGGGACGCTGCCTGGACTGCAGATCTCCAGTCACTCTTCGACGTCGCCTATACTTTTCAGACACTGCACGACCTGGGCGGGAGAGATGCGCTGCAAACAGTCTATTCATCTCTGGCATCGACTCTCCCAGCAGGCGGTATGCTGGTTAACGCGGATTTCGTGGTTCCCATGCCGCAGGATGATCCCCGGAACCCGCGGCGCTTTCCCGTTCACGAACACGTTGAACTCCTCCACCAAGCCGGGTGCAAGTACGGTTCAGGACGAAAAACGAAGATGGATTGCATCAGCTATGCACGGGGTTGACTCACACCTGGCCAACATTGAACTTAACGGTTACACGATCCTAGAAAACGTTCTGGAGTCAGACCTCGTAACCCAGGGCCGCGACGACGGTTTCCATTCGGTCTGGGATCGGATCAAGCCCCGTCAGCCCTGATAGCGCCAAGGAGAGCCCATGCCAACCGACGACATCTTCAGAGGTGACAGATCACGGGCCAGTGATTTTGTGTTTGATCAGCAGGTGGTCAATGTGTTCGACGACATGGTCGCACGCAGTGTTCCGTTCTACGCGGAACAACAGAAGCTTATCCAGACCATTGTCAGTAGATTTTCTAACCAGGGGCGCATCGTGGACCTGGGCTGTTCGACCGGAACCACCCTGCTCAATCTGAGTTCGGTCACTGATGCATCGCTTTGTGGGTACGACAATTCACAGGCCATGCTCAACCAGGCTCGCCTCAATGCCACCGAGCACGGCGTCATCGATCGCATCGATTTTAGGAACGCTGATCTGAACGGCGACCTTGACGACCTTGACCTGAACAACACCGATGTCACTTTGCTGTGCTGGACGCTTCAGTTTATCCGCCCGCTGCGCCGCGATGCTCTGGTCGGGCAAATCTATCGCGCGCTCAACAACGGTGGAGCGCTCATCGTTACCGATCGCGTGCTGACCAACGACACGTCCATGAACCGCTACTTTCTGGATTTTTATTACGATCACAAGCGAGCCAACGGCTATAGCAACGAAGAGATCATTAACAAGCGCGAAGCCCTGGAAAATGTTCTGATTCCCTATCGGGTTGATGAGAACATCGAGTTGTTCCGCCGCAACGGGTTCCAGATCGTGGAAACGTTCTTTCAGTGGTTCAACTTCGCTGGTTTTCTGTGCATCAAGAACAATCGAGCCGCAATCCGAGATCAGCGCGGGTAGCACTTACCTTCGTCTACGGTGTAAAGACACAACGTTGTCGCCTTTGATCACATCCTGCTTTAAATGAAAGGCGATTTCCCAGGTCAGGGTGCGCTGGTTTTCGCGCACAAAACCGCGAAAACCGAAACCGTTGGCAACATTAAAAAGGGTAAAGGTGGAACTCAAGGTCTGCGCTTCGTTCCACAAAAGGCCCAGATTCGGAATGCTCTCGAGCTTGGCAATGCCGTCAAGCGCTGCCGCCCCCACTCGCGCATCCATGGTGTAGGTGCCAACCTCGTTCGGTGCAATGCGGATCGACAGCTGCGACGCTGCGCGATCTTCGGCCGTAACCTGGCCAGTCAGCGTGAACCCACCTTCATCGGCAACCACTATGACGTTGCACACAAGCGCCTCGCCCAGGCTGGCTCCTTCGGTTAACAAGCTGCCTTTGCCATACCATTCACCGGGTTGTAACAGCATCAGAAATCTCCCAGGTTACGTGGTTCGCCCACCGGTTCAGCACAACGTGCATCTTTGTTGCGCGCATTGTTAACATACGTCGACACCGGTATCGCCTGCAGATTCACTGGTAATCCCGGAGCAAACAGGTTTTCCAGGTCTTCAAGCGGTACCTGCGGGTCCATCCAGTGAAACGCATCATCCATTGTCAGCATCACCGGCTGACGGGTATGTACCGACTTCATGGCCTCACTGGCCGCGGTGGTCAAAATGGCAAAACTCTCGACAACCTCGTCCGTTTCGCGATTACGCCAGCGATCCCACAGACCGGCGAGCAACATACCGCTGCACTCAACCGGAGTTATATAAAGAGGCAGTTTCTGATTGTTGATCCGTTGCCATTCGTAAAAACCACTGACCGGCACAACACAGCGGCGCTTACGGATTGGTTCACGAAAGGCCGGACTTTTATCTACGGTTTCTGACTTGGCGTTGAACATGCTGTATTTCGCCGACATCTCTTTCGCCCAGTAAGGGGTGAGCCACCAGCGCATCGGCACCAGTTCCGGCTGGCCTTGCGCATCCAGACGCAGAACCTGCACCGCTTCTGTGGGTGCGCAATTAAAGTTGTCCGGGCCTGGATGGCGCATCCCCACCAGCTCCATGAGCAGTTGCGACAACGGGTCGGACGTGATGTTGAAGCGGCCGCACATCAGCCATTCACCACGCTTTTCACCTCGGCCATCTGTTCCTCACTCAACCGCCAGCTGGCGGCATTCAGGTTAGCCTCGATCTGTGCAGGCGAGGTCGCCCCTGCAATCACTGAGGAAACACTGGGAAACGAAAGCAGCCAGCCGAACGCAAGGTCCAGAAGACTCCTGCCCTGACTTTGCGCATAGGCGGTAAGGCGATCGACCAGGTCGAAGTTTGCATCGGTCAGTGAACGTCTGGCGATCCGTTCCACCTGGGCCATCCGTGTTCCCTGCTCGGGTGCTTCACCGCGGTGGTACTTGCCGGTCAACATGCCACTGGCCAGCGGAAAATACGGCAGCAGACCGATCGAAAACCGATCGCAGGCCGGGATCACTTCTTTCAGAGCATCGCGCTCTAAAAGGCTCAGATGGTTCTGCGCTGTAACAAATCGCTGCACGCCTGACGATTTTGCCTGCCAGTCGGCATCGGCGATCTGCCAGCCGGTAAAGTTCGAATGGCCGATATAGCGGACCTTGCCCTCCCGCACCAGATCGTCAAGCACACCAAGCGTTTCATCGACCGGCGTTGCAGCATCAGGAAAGTGGATCTGATACAGATCGATGTAGTCGGTGTTGAGCCGCGCAAGACTCGCCTCAATGGCCGCACGAACATAGCGCCGCGACCCGCCCCTGTTCAGATTGCCAGGCCCCACTGGAGACCCGAATTTAGTCGCAACGATGGCCTGGTCGCGCCGGCCCTGCAGCGCTTTTCCAAGGTACACCTCGGAACGCTGCTCACCGTAGACATCCGCAGTGTCAAACAGCGTAATGCCCTGATCGAGAGCAGCATGCACCACTCGCTCGGTTGCCAGCTCGTCCATGCGCACGCCAAAATTGTTACAGCCAAGCCCCACTTCCGACACATAAAGCCCGGTCTTACCAAGACGACGTTGGTTTTCACTCATGCTTGCCTGCCTCCCAGTCG
>JAQBYL010000451.1 GCA_027622495.1 Pseudomonadota bacterium | reverse complement strand
AAACCCAGTGGTGTCCTGCCAGTAGGAAACCAGCTCCGGCAGAAGCCGGTTCATGGCCCGGGTGCCGAGCCCAAGGCTGTGGGCCAGCGGCATACCGATGTCTGCAATGAATTCACCAAACGAGGTCTTGCCGGGTAACTCGTCGTAGTACACCCGCCGGAAACGTTTTGCGCGATCCAGTGCCGCCAGGTCATTGAAGGCCTTCTGCCGGTCCTTTTCATCCAGGTTGGCGTCCACCGTGTCACCGCGCGCCGCGAGGACGGCGTTGATCAGATCGCCCTAGTAGATCATCGATGTGTGCAGGCCATCAAAGCGGCCGAGGTCGTCGGGAAAGTCGCGGGAAAGACCTGCTCGCAGCGAATCGATCCACAGACGTTTAAGAACATCGGCCTGCGGTTTGAAGCCGCGCCCGTGGACCATGACCAGCTGATGAGGCTGGTTGGTTGGACTGTTACTCGTGTTGTTCATAGACACCAAGCCGGGCTTTCCCCTTTCCTCCTTCGTCTGCGATGATCAAGGCCCCCGCTGATGTCACCGCAAGGCCCTCTGCCTGATCGTGTTTAATCGCCGTCGCCAGGCGCGCACTGGCAATCAGCCTGCCATCAGAGCTGACTCTTGCAATAGCCCTCTGACGACTCGCAAGCAACAGGTAGGTATCGGTGGTGGCGTCGATTGCGATGGCAGATGGATTAAATTTCTTTTCATCATAGGCGGCTGCGAGGGCGTGTTCGTCGAGCGCAAAGAGCGTCCTGGGCGGTGCGTCCTCATGGGGCGACCATGCGTAAACGGTGACGAGGTTTTTAAGCGCCTTCGATCGCGCTTCTTTGCAGGCAATGATCAATGTCTCTAACCGTCTGCTCCAGGTCAGACCCTCTACTTCGCAGACTTTGCCAATACCCGTGTCGTAAACCTGGTAACGAACCCTCTCACCGTCGTTGCCTTCGCGGGTGACATAGATTCGGCCAGTGCTGCTGATCAGATAGACGGTGGCTCCGTTGACAGTGATGCCTTCGAAATCGTCGCGCACTGTCGGTTGGCCGAGGGCGAAGGATTTGATGAGTGCGCCGCTTTGGTAGTCGATCTCGTAAACCACCGCATCTTCATCGGTGACCGCGAGCAGGCGCTCATCGTCGGTCAGAGCAAGGCCTGAGATTTCACGCAGACGACCAGGCAGTTTCCATTGTTTGAGATTGGCTTCGACCAGGGTTGAAAAAGGCTCGGCAGACTCGATGAACACACCCGCTTTGGGTACCGGGTCAGGCGCCGGTTGATCGGTTGATTCTGCACAGGCACTGGTTGCGAAAACGAGCAGGACAACAAGCCTATTCCAATGCATCGTCGTCCCTTCCGCGCCCGGTGAGGAAAGCAAAAAAGCGCGAACTTAAGTTTGTTCCGTACTGGAGCTTCCAGAGGATCAGATTGATCACCACAAACAGAACGCTTGTGACCATGGAAATTTCCAGCGAACTGATGCCTGCTCCCAGACCGACGATAATGGCGATAAAGATATACAAAGCGTGTGCTGGTTCATCCAGCGAAAAACGGAACCGCACCGCAGCAACAATACCGGCCAGCGAGAATGCCAGAGGGATCGAGTTGTGGACGATCACCGCAATGCCTGCGACGACGATCGGTAGCACCATGATGGTCTGAACGAAAGAGACATCGGCTTTGCGGGCACGATTGGTTATGAAATACACCCAGGAAATCGGCACCATCAGCAGGACCGTGCCAATGATCGCGATCACCAGTTTGAACTCGTCAAACTGTTCCTGATAGACGATGGGGGTGCCGATCGCCTCAAACGTGTCTGAACGATTGGCCATGAGCGCATCGATGCCACCGAAGGGCATCAGGTTATTGACCTGCGGGAACACACTGGGAAGTGTGATGAACGTGCCCAGTACAACGAAGTAATAGACAGCGATCAGAAAAGCGGGGCCGGAGATCGGTGTGGATCGACGCATGCTTATACCCGCGGCCAGTTGGTCAGGATCGAATCCCGACGTTTCAGGATCGCGGTGATTTCTCTTTTCGACAGCAGATCGTTGAGCATAACAGCAAGACTATCTGCGGTCAGGGATTCAAGTGCGTGCACCAGCGGCTTCGACACCGGCGGCGGTGCTGTATAGGCGCCGGTGTGATCGGCGGTTCCAAACGCGTCACCATGATCATCGAGCCGCAGCCGCCAGGACCGCGGATCTGTGAGCAGGTTATCGGTTGTGCGGCTGCGATTACCGATCAGTGCGTCGAAGACCGTAATGAGTTCATAAGCATGGCCGGCACTACACCAGTTCGGGCGGCTCTGCCCTCGTGTGGCGAGCTCGGTATGGCTGATCCACGGCTGCACCGCGGGGGTGAGGATGCCGGTCTGGCCGTTGAGCCTGCGACTCACCGTGACGGGAACCATGCCAAGACCCAGATGCCGATCCAGCAGATAGGCGGCGACGGCTTTGTCGGCTTTGCGCGCGCTGAGGCGCGTGAATTCGACCCTGAGCCTTCCTGCCTGCAACCCTTCTGCTGTGTCTGAAAGCTCCCCTTGTGACAACTCTGTGGCGAGGCTTTCATCACTCAAGCCGCCGGCGTTGACCGCCGCGGGCTCCTCACGCACCAGGCTGACTTCGCCGTGCTCATCAACCACCTGATCTGAACCTGGCGACATGATCAGTGCATATCCGGCGCCGCGGTAGTAGGCGGCCAGCATGCCGGTATCTGCCTTGATCACCAGACCGTTCATGCGGCTGGTCACGCGGCGGGTGTCTGTGGGGCTGTGACCCACCACCACCCGATCCGCCTGCCAGGCACTCAAGAGCTGCTGCAGTTGACTGCCCTCCAGCAGCGGATGGCACAGAGAGTTGCCGCGGTACCACAGCGGACCCTGATCGAGAAAAAGCGGATCTGCGATCAACTCGATGAATTCGGCGTGAGGGTCAGCTTGCGCCGATGGATCACCAGTCGAAAGGTGGCTGCCCGCTCCGAGCAGATCTTCACCGGGTTGAATCAGACCCTTTTCGCTGAGCAGGGCGCGATAGGCCAGGATCGATCGCAGACGATCAGCAAAGACCAGAGCCAGGCTGTCGGGCTGGTAGCCGCTGATGGCTGGTGACAGACCACCGTGCACAAAAAGGGTCCGGTTGATTCGAATGAGTGGGGGTTGTGCGAGCAGCCAGGCTCCGTAGGTACCCTCTGGCGAAAACGCGTGCCGATGGGCGAAAAAGCCAGCGGGATAGGTCTTATCGAAGGTCGCGCGCTGCTCGTCAGGTGCAAGGTCAGGATGGGCTGCGGCGTAGGCGGGGAACTCGGTCGCGCGCATCGCTTCAGATTCATCAGCGGCGAAGGCCTGCCATTCCTGCGCTGCCACATAGCGCAGATCGCCGGTCAGATTCATCAGTTCATGGTTACCGAGCACCAGGTGCACGCGGCCTCCGGCGGCTTCGGCCTGGCCCTGAAGATCCTTCAGCTGATCCATCACCTTGCGTGAATCCGGCCCGCGGTCCAGCAGGTCACCCAGACTCACCAGATGGGTTGCGCCACCGGACCAGCGACCTTGTGCGTCAACGATGGCGTTTGCCCGCAAGAGGCGCATCAGGGCATCAAAATCGCCGTGTACGTCACCGAAGACGACTAC
>JAQBYL010000450.1 GCA_027622495.1 Pseudomonadota bacterium | reverse complement strand
TCTGTATCAGGTGGTTGGTCTGGATGGAGCGTTTGCACTGTGTGCGTTGCTCTACTTATTCGCTCTGACCATGTTGTTTGCGACGACCCACATCACCAGAGAACCGCATGGTGCGCATCAGACGATCTTTCAGGATCTGAAAGCGGGCGGGCGAGCACTTAAGGCCAGCAGCACATTGCCGGGCATTCTGGCGGTGACGGTGGTTTTCAACGTGTGGGCCTTCCCGTTTGTGTCCATGGTTCCCGTGTTTGCCAAAGAGGTGCTTGGTCTGAGCGATGCCGCCACGGGAATGCTTGTGAGTGCAGAGGGAGCAGGGGCGTTTGTTGGCGCTATTGCTTTGTCGCTTTTTGCGCGATCTGAGCATTCGCGCTACCTCTACGTTGGTTCAGTCCTGGTGTATTGCGTGTTTGCATTGGGGTTCTCGCAATCGACCTGGATGTGGTTTTCCGCCCTCGCGCTCCTTACCGTCGGTTTTGTGAGTGCTGCATTCGGATCAATGCAAAGTGCCCTGGTCCTCATGAACTCACCGGCTGGGTTTGAACGTCAGATGATGGGGGTGCTGTCGGTGTGTATTGGAACAGCACCGCTCGGCTTTCTGCACATCGGTCTGCTCGCGGATTGGCTGGGTACGCCGCTTGCCTGTTCAATAACTGCTGTGGAAGGCGTTATTGCGATGCTGTGGGTGGTGTGGCGCTGGCCGGAACTGCGGGCTCACCAGCCATTGAGTCTCGCTTGAGCGTCTGGAACAGCGTATGGATTACCGGTCGCAGGGACTTTGGCGGGTTCGTGTTCAACCTGTCCAACGCGTGGCATCATCATGAACCCGGGTTTTGTGGATAAAAGGCTATGAGCGAAGCTATTCAGGAGGCGCCTTTCTGGCTGAAAGACAATTTTGCGCCAGTATATGAAGAGGTGACGGCGACTGATCTCAAAGTAACCGGCCGCATCCCCAGAGAACTCAATGGCAGACTGTTGCGCAATGGAGCGAACCCGCAGACCGGTGTTTCTGCACACTGGTTTCTGGGCAACGGCATGCTGCACGGTGTGGAGATTCGTGACGGTAAGGCCAACTGGTATCGCAACCGCTACGTCAAGACACCAGCTTACAAAGATCCGACCCTCGACGTGATGAGCACGCTGGGTGATATGACCATGTCGATGGCCAATACGCACGTCGTGCATCACGCCGGACGGATACTCGCGCTGGAAGAAGGTCACTGGCCCTATGAGGTAGATGAGCAGCTCGAAACGGTCGGCCCGTGCAATTTTGACGGCAAGTTACCCGGTCCAATGACGGCGCATCCTAAAACCTGTGGCGAAACGGGCGAATTGATCTCGTTTGGCTATGGCATGACCGAACCCTACCTCACCTATCACCGCACCTCCGCCGACGGGCGGATGGTTCAGGTTGAACCGATCACCGTCAAAGGCGCCACCATGGTTCACGATTTCAACATCACGCGGAATCATGTGGTGTTCATGGACCTGCCGGTGCTGTGGAACCTCGCCGGCCTCGCCACATCAGGTTTGCCGGTGGTGTGGGATGAATCCTACGGTGCTCGTCTGGGAGTCATGCCGCGTAACGGAACCGATGCTGATGTGGCCTGGTACGACATTAACCCATGCTATGTCTTCCACCCGCTTAACGCGTATGAAGACGGCCACAAGATCGTTGTAGACGTCTGTCGCATGCGCGACGCCATGAAGCCGGGATCAAACTCACCGCCCATGCTGTACCGGTGGGTGATCGATCAGATCGCGGGGACGGTCAGTGAAACGCAACTGGATGATCGGGTGGTTGATTTCACCCGCGTGTGTGACAGCGTGGTGGGCTTGAAGAACTGTTTTGGTTACGCGGCAGGGTTTGCTCCGAATTTGCCGGTGGCAGAGGGGTTCGTGAAATATGATCTCGATAGAAACAGTTCGCAGTTTCATTCGCTGAATGGCGGGCAGGGCAGCGAGGCGGTGTTTGTCAAAGACCCGAATGGTAAAGCTGAAGACGATGGCTGGGTCTTGAGCTACGTGTATCAACCCGAAACCGATCGCAGCGAAGTCGTGATTATCGATTCCAGGGCATTCGATGCTGAGCCGATCGCACGGATACGACTGCCGGTCCGGGTGCCCGCAGGGTTTCACGGAAACTGGGTTCCAGATGGCTACTGACAAGTGAGCGAACCGGTAGCGATCATCACCGGTGCAGGATCCGGCATCGGCCGCGCAGCAGCTGAGCTGTTTGCTGAGCGTGGCTTTTGTGTTGTTGCAACAGACATCATTGCAGAAAGCCTCAAGTGGGCAGACGGTCGCAATGACATTGTGGCCATGGCGGGCGATACCGCCACCGAAGAGGCCAACCTTGCCTGGGTTGAGGCTGCCCTTGAACGCTGGGGCAGATTGGACGTCAGTTTTCTGAATGCAGGGATCGTCGGTTCACCACCCATCGAAGGGCCGGGGGCAATCGAGCGATTCCGTCAGATTCAGGATGTGAATGTGCAGGGTGTGGTTCTGGGGATCCGTGCGGCGGCACCGGCCATGCTCCGTTCGGGTGGCGGCGCCATTGTGGCGACCGCGTCAACTTCCGGTCTGGGGGGCGACCCTGGTAACTGGGCATACAATGCATCGAAAGCGGCCGTCATTAACCTGGTTAGAGCTGCAGCGATTGATTACGCACACAAAGGCATCCGGATTAATGCTGTGGCTCCCGGTCCCACCATAACCGGCATTACCCGGGGCCTGGTGGAAAACAAAGAAGCGCACGCAGCGCTGGTGCGCCATGTGCCCATGGGCCGGTTTGCAGATCCCCGTGAGCAGGCAGAGGTGGCCTGGTTTCTGGCGTCGTCTGCAGCCAGTTTTATTACCGGGGTCACGATCGCCTGCGATGGTGGGGTTTCCGCCAACGCGGGGCACTTTTTACCCAGGCCAGAAAGGTAGGGATCCTCAGCCCGGACATCTGCTGAGTGAAGTGTCTCGAAGTACATCTGCACCCTGTCTACTGGCAACTCATTTCCCGGGCGTTTAGCCTGTGACCTTCGCATGGAGTGATGTATGAGCGTGATGTCAAAACACGGTTGCAACTTGAAGAACTGGTTGGTTGTGATCCTGGTGTTGTGCCTTCTTCCTGCAGCGCACGCGGCGGAGCGCCAGAAAATCGGGCTTGTTTTAGCGGGTGGCGGTGCCAAAGGTGCGGCTCACATCGGTGTACTCAAAGTTCTGGAAGAACTGCGTATCCCAATAGACTGTATCGCTGGAACCAGCATGGGTGCCCTTGTTGGGGGTACTTACTCGGCCGGTCTGTCGGCAGCAGAAATTGAAACAGTGGTTCTCGGCAACGACTGGACAGATACGTTTACCAATCGTGAAGTGCGCGATGACACGCTCATGCGAAGGAAGTTGTCCGGTGTTACTTATTCCAACCAGTTGGAATTCGGCATCAGCGGCGGCAGAGTCAGGGTGCCCGGCGGTCTGGTCAGTACCCAGGGCGTGGAAGAGATGATCCGTAACCTGGTCGCCGAAGCACGCGGTGTAGTGACGTTCGATACCCTTCCGATACCGTTCAGGGCAGTCGCAACGGATGTTCTAACCGGTCAGATGATGGTGTTTGATCGAGGCGAACTGGAAGTTGCCATGCGTGCC
>JAQBYL010000449.1 GCA_027622495.1 Pseudomonadota bacterium | reverse complement strand
CGAGCGAAGAGTTGGCCAAGATCCTCGAACGCGACGGCTGTGTTGTCCTGAGGGAGTTCGCTTCGAAGGCGCAGGTCGAATCTATCAGGCGTGATCTGCAACCCTTCATCGAGGCAACGATGGCGGCTGGCAATGACTTCGGCGGTTTAAAAACAACTCGGACGGGCGCCCTCATGGCGCGTTCACCGCATTGCCGTGAGTTGGCCATCGACCCCCGGTTGCTCGGGCTCGTCGAGACCTTTCTTGCTCCTTACGCGAACACCTACCAGTTGCACGTCACCCAGGTGATTCGGGTACTGCCCGGCGAGAAGGTGCAGATGCCGCACCGCGATCGTTGGACGTGGAGCCAACTCCAACTCCCACGCGACGCCGACCCCCAGGTGAACCCAGTGCTCGCCCGGCTCATGACCGACATCGAACCCCAGCTCAACACTATGCTCGCCCTGACTGACTTCACTAAGGAGAACGGTGCCACACGCATCGCGCCGGGCTCAACTAAGATCCCCGATGACGCGGAGTTACCTGACGAGGCATACGTCTCAGCCGAAATGACATCTGGCTCAATGCTCGTGTTCACGGGCTCGGTCTATCACGGCGCCGGTGCCAACCAGAGCGAAGGCGATCGAATCGGTCTCAACATCGACTATTCACTAGGCTGGCTTCGCCAGGAGGACAACCAATACCTCTCCTGTCCCCCGGAAATCGCGAAGGACCTGGATCCGAAGCTGCAGGCGCTGCTCGGCTACAAGGTGGGCGGCCCTTCACTGGGTTACTTCACGCCTCCCCTGCCAGCTGGAAGAGACCTGAGCGCGCCAGAACATGCTCTCCGGCGACCTGCGAAGCCCATCAGGCTCGATGCGGATGGTCGACTCGAGTTCGTTGAGGGCTGATCCGCTTCGCACAGGGAGTGTAACTGCTGAGGCAGCGTTTAGGTCTCCGGCGGGACTCTCACCGTTCGAATGCGACTGAACAAAAAACGAACTAACCAATTAAAACGAATTGAAAGGATCAACTCATGAATTTAGACGGCAAGGTATCACTCATTTCTGCATGTGGCAGAGGCATTGGTAAGGAGGTCGCGTTAACACTGGCAAGACAAGGATCAAATGTTGTCATTAATTCCTTCAGCGAAAAGAACACCCAGGCACTGGCGAAGGAGATTGAGGCGCTTGGGGTGAAGGTGGTAGCTGTTGCGGGTGATGTGACCGGTTCCCCGGTGATCCTTGAGATGCTTGCTGCGGCCATCGAAGCATTCGGCAAGATCGATATATTGGTTAACAATGTGGGCGGCGGCGGTGACGAGAGTCATGACATTGACGACAAGGACAACCCTCTTGCCAAAATAGAGGCGCTGTGGGATGGGAGCTACGCGAACAGTCTAAAGGCGACGGTTCTGATGTGTGAGGCGGTGATACCTCATTTCATTGAGAAGAAGTCGGGCAAGATTATTAACATGTCATCCCTCGCCGGTCGTCCGGGTATGCCGCATATTGACCTCGTACCCATACCGCCCTGTTACCACAGCATGAAAGCCGGACTGATTCGCTATACGCAGCTGCTTGCGGATCAAGTGGGGCGCCATAACATTAATGTCAATGCAATCTGCCCGGGGATAATCTACACGGATGGCTGGCGCGAGATTGCCGAAGGCATGGTCACGCATCATCCACGCTTCAAGGGACAGGACGCGCGCGAGTGGTTTCTCGGGATTGGCGAAGGTAAATATGCCGGTGAGGGCATGCCCCAAACAGCCATGCGGCGTGAGCAAACTACAGCTGATATAGCGGAAGCTGTGCTGTTTCTCGCATCCGATGCAGCCGCGAATATCACCGGGCAAACCCTGAATGTCGACGGCGGAATGGTCAAGGACTAGTGAAGTAGAAATAAACTACAAAAGCACTGATTCAATGGCGAGTTCCGCACCGGCTGTAAAGCGTTGCATTTTTAGTAGAACAAATTCGAACAGGAGAAACGACAATGCAAAAACAGACTACGCAAGGTCAAAATTTACCCGATTACCAACATCCTGAAGGCGACTATCGCCACGTTTTTTCCTACCACCCGATGAACGTAAAAATTGCGCGTGCCGAAGGTGTGTACATTTTTGATGGAGAGGGTAACCGCTATTTCGATGTCTCCGGAGGACCGTTCTCGGTCAATCTGCCGCAAAACCATCCGCGCATGAAAGCGGCTATTACCGATCAGCTAGACAAGTATGCCTTCACCCACCCACTCCTTGCGGATCCGCTTCGCGCGGAGTACTGCAGGAAGTTGTCTGAGATAACACCCGGCAACCTGGATCATATCTACTTGGTTTCTGGTGGATCGGAAGCGGTTGAAACCGCTTTAAAGATAGCAAGGCAGGCTCAGATTTCACGAGGGCATCCTGACAAATACAAGATCGTCAGCCTCCACGATAGTTACCATGGCATGACGTTGGCTACCCTCGGCGCATCAGGATCGCCCAGTTCTCACAAGCCGTTCATGCCCATGTTACCCAAGTGGCCACACATTCGGCAGTACTCAGACTTCGACCGACCGGAAGGTGTGAGCCGAGAAGAGTGGGGCGTCGAGTGTGCCAAAGCGCTCGAAACAGCGGTTCACTATGAGGGCGCTCAATCAGTTGCTGCGTTCATAGCGACGGCACACGGTTGTGGTGCTGACTATGCGCTGGTGCCGCCTGCAAGCTATTGGCAGACGATTCGAGAAATCTGTGACCGCTACGATGTGCTGCTGATCATCGATGAAGTCGCTACCGGTTTCGGCCGCACCGGCGAGTGGTTCGCTATGGATCACTACGATGTTGTGCCGGACATTATTACGATGGCAAAGGGTATCTCTAGCAGCTATGTACCGTTTGGCGCTGTCGCTGTTTCTGCTGAGATAAACGCACCTTTCGAGGCTGGCGAAGCTCACTTCGTGCATGGGTTTACCAATGGCGGCCACCCTTTAGGATGTGCAGCGGGCAGCGAATTGATTGATATCATTCGGGATGAGAACATTCTGGAAAACTGTCGCCTGCAAAGCGAAGTCCTATTTGCATACCGAGAACAACTCCTGGCGCACCCCACCGTTAGGGACGTTCGCGGCTGGGGCTTGATGATGGTCCTGGAGTTGATAAAAGACAAAGAGAGTATGGAGTTTTTCGATGTCTCACTACAAGCTGAGAAGCTCTACTCCACCATTGCATTGAAGCACGGATTAGTGATGTACGGGGCTTTGCATGGCCCAAGACGGCAACCAGCGTTCAAACGTGGTATTCCGTCGTGGCTGTCTCCCCCGCTGAGTATTACGACCGACGAAATACACGATATGGTCGGTCGGTTGGATAGCACGCTTACTGAATGGGAATCGATTGTGCTCTAGCGCGGTTCATTTCCCATAGCCCGTTGCCTGCTTGTTTTATAAAAAAGTGAAACCGCTGCGTAAGTAGCGGTTTCACTCTGCGTTTGTAGCCACTGCCTCACATTAGTTATCACAAGCCCTGCTTATGTTGGTTAGCGCATTTGCGGGTCTCGAAAATGTACAAAAGACCTATCAGGTGGCCATAGAAGAATCCTATCGATTCTTCCGTCCGGCAACAGCCTCAGTGTGAGTGAGCGATTCGCTCGATTCTTCAGAGCACACCAGTAACGAGCGT
>JAQBYL010000448.1 GCA_027622495.1 Pseudomonadota bacterium | reverse complement strand
AAAGCCTATCGGCTCGCGAGCCGATCGGACAGGTGCAACGCTAACCTTTAGAATCAACCACCCCAAATCCCCATATCCTGCCGTGCAACGCCCCAGACTCCTGGCTCAACCGGCTAAAACCCCAGTCCGGTCTCCTCACCAGCACTATCTTTCACCCAGGTAACGCCTTTCAAGGTGCCTTTTCAAAAAGCTCGCATCAAGTGTCGCCCCCGTCACCGACTCCATAAGCGGCTGCATACTCATAAGCCGCCCCTTCCCATGAATGTTAGTCCGCAGCCAGCCCAGCAGAGGCTTGATATCCCCCGCGGCAATACCACCGTTAATCCCCGGCTCTTGATCGAGCGCGGTTGCGAACCACTGTGCAGCACCTAGTGCGCCGAGCGTGTAGGTAGGAAAGTAACCAAACAAACCAGCAAACCAGTGCACGTCCTGCATGCACCCATCGGCAAAGTTACCCAGCGTTGTCAGGCCCAGGTAACGCTGCATGGCATCGTTCCAGGCCTCCGGAATATCTTCCACAGATAGAGTTCCGTTAATCAGCTGCACTTCAATCTCGTAGCGAAGAATGACATGCAGCGGATAGGTCACCTCGTCGGCATCCACGCGGATGTAACCGCGCTCAACCAGGGTGGCGTGGCGGTACAGATTCTCACTCTGCCAGGCCGGGTCAGTCTCAGATCGGCCAAAGCGTGCACGCATGTCAGGTGCAATATGGTCAACGAACGGGCGACTGCGGCAGACCTGCAATTCCATCAGGAGACTCTGACTTTCGTGGATAGCAGCCCCCAACGCATATCCCACCGGCTGATTGCGCCAATCCACAGGCAACCCCTGCTGGTACAACGCATGACCAGTTTCGTGACAGATGGCCATGAACGATTCGAGAAAACTGTTGTTTTCATAACGCGTGGTGATGCGCGTGTCGTCAGGCACGCCGCCACAGAATGGATGGTGACTGACGTCGAAGCGACCTCGATCGAAATCGAAACCGAGCAACTGCATCGCATCGCTACACAACAGGCTCTGGTCTGTGGTGGGGAACGGACCGGTCAGCGGCAGCGGCGCACTCTGCACGCCGAGCACCTTGTCGAGCAACGTTGGCAGGTAGGCTTTCAGGTCTTCAAACAATGGTGTGACGTAGCTGGTTCGAAGGTCACTTTCGTAGGTTTCCAGCAGCGCGTCATAGGGGGCGAGATCCATGGCTGAACCCAGAGCCTGCGCATGTTGACGGGACAGATTCACCACTTCACCTAACAAGCCTGCCACCGCCGGCCAGTCGTTGGCACTTCGCGCTTTGCGCCAGGTCTGCTCGCACACCGAGGTTGCCAGCGCCTGGGCATGAATGAGATCGGCGGGCACCGCGGTTGCTTCGATCCAGGTGCGCTTCATCTCGCGCAGGTTGGCCACCTGCCAGGTCGACAGATCGTTTTGCGCTTCGGCTTTGTTGATCTCTTCACCAATGGAGGGATGTGTCGACTGGGCATGGATGAGTGATGTCAGGGTGGCCAATGCCTCGCCGCGACCGGCGCCACCACCTGAAGGCATCATGCAGGCTTCGTCCCAGTGCGCGATTGCCTGGACTTCCTTGAGCTTTCCGATACCCGCGAAGGTGTGTTCCAGAGATGTATAGGGCGATGGTATTTCGTTCGGCATGGAGTTCTCAGCAATTATTAACAGACAGGTTCACGGGTTTAGTTTCCCATCCCCCGCGCCGCTTGTCAGGCGCCGATGTTGATCCAACGAGCCAACGCGTTTAGTTTGCCGGTCAGATACAACAAACAGAATACAGAGGGAGCAGGGCATGGATCTTCAAGGCAAGGTTGCAGTGATCACCGGTGGTAGTGGCGGTATCGGAAGAGCAATGGCAAAAGCTTTTCTAAAACATGGCGCACGCGGTGTGGTGCTCGCTGATCTCGACAGCGCGGCCGTAAATGCGGCCGCTGCAGAAATCGGCTGTGACGGGTTTGTCTGTGACGTCACCAACGAACAGCAGATCATCGATCTGGTAGCGTTCGCCCAAGCCAAACACGGCCAGATTGACCTTTTCTGTTCCAACGCCGGTGCCGGTGGCGCTGGTGTGCTGACTGATGCAACAAACGACATCTGGCAGAAGCAATGGGAACTGCACGTGATGTCGCATCTGTACGCAGCCCGCGCCGTCCTGCCTGAAATGATTGAGCGCGGCGATGGCTACCTGTTAAACACCGCATCCGCCGCCGGTCTTCTGGCGGCGTTGGGTTCCGGTCCGTATACGGTGACTAAAGCGGCGGCCGTCAAGTTCGCCGAATTCCTCGCCATTACTCATGGTGATGATGGGATCAAGGTGTCTGTCCTGTGCCCTCAGGGGGTCAATACGGCCATGGCGCCCAGGAGCCTGGGCGACGGGCAGACCGACGGCATTGTCGAACCGGAGGAGCTGGCCGAAGTGGTGGTTGAGACCCTGCGTCAGGAGCGATTTTATGTGCTGCCTCATCCTGAAGTGGGTGAGTATGTGCGGCGCAAAGGCGACGACGTGGATCGCTGGCTGCACGGCATGCGGCGGCTCCGCCGGCAAACGGCGGGCTAGGAGCTTAGCCGCCGGAGGTGCCGGAGGTGCCGGAGGTGCCGGAGGTGAAGGTGTCGCAGCGATCGACTCTCCCGGTTTCAAAGCCGATCCTGAACCACTTCACCCGGTCTGCTGAACTGCCATGAGTGAAGGACTCGGGCTGCACATTGAGCCCTTCCTCCACATCACCACTTTCCAGCAGATCGCGTTGCGCCTCCGCATGATGGGCCCAGACCCCCGCATAACAGTCTGCCTGTAATTCGACTCGAACCTGGATCTGATTAGCATTCACCTCAGAGCCGCCGGCTTTAGCCCTCTGCGCGCGGCCCAGCGTGCCCATGACGTTCTGCACGTGATGGCCGATCTCGTGACCGATTACGTAGGCCTGAGCGAAGTCCCCAGGCGCGCCCAGTTGCCTCAGTTGATCGAAAAAGCTCAGATCCAGATACAGTTCTCGATCCGGTGGGCAGTAAAATGGACCGACCGCGGCAGTGCTGTAACCGCAGGCTGAATCCACAGCGTTGCTGAAGACATTCAGTTTGGGTTGCGGATACTGCTCACCGCGCTCGCGGAAGAGCCGCTCCCAGGTCGTCTCTGTGTCGGCCAGAATGACCCTGACGAACTCAAACTCTTCATCATCAGCCGCTGGACGGGAAGGCGAACTGGCAGGCGAGTTTGAGGGCGAGTTCGAAGGTGCTGGCATTGATACCCCACCGCCTTCGCCCAGCAGCACCCCGATGATCTGGCTCGGATCACCGCCCATCACCACCACCAGAATGACGATCACAATGGTCCCGATCCCACCGATCTTGAGACCCCCACGGCGTGCCCCACCGCCACCGCGGCGTGTTGCGCAACCGCAGATCAGCAAAGTAGAAAGCTTACGAGTGGCCGCAGATGTCATGTCTCCTCCGGTTGGGTAGAATCGATCGTTTGCTGCTTGCGGGGGATATGTGGACAGACAGGCTGCACTCACAGCGCTGACAGCGCCGGGTGAACCTTATGAACTGGTGGACGTTGAACTGTACGGTCAGACCTGCAGAGCGTTTCGAAACGGACCCCCTTCGCTTCGCGCTCTGTTCGAGGCAGCGCGCA
>JAQBYL010000447.1 GCA_027622495.1 Pseudomonadota bacterium | reverse complement strand
ACTGTAACCGTAGATGTACTTGAGTGATGCGTCTTGACTGAAGTCCCATTCGGCGGTGACGGTCACCCCCTGCTGGTCGAACTCTTCATTGCTGTAGTTGTTGGTGTAGCCTTCCGGATCCACATCGTCAAGATCGCCAAAACCGTTCAGATAGCCGGGTCCACCGAAGCCCTCATCGGGGATGGAGGACGAAGACGCATCAACACCGGGCCGGGGACTCGCTCCCCACGCCACCGCACCGGTGTCGGGGTGGGTGAACATTTCAGCACCGGGAAAAGTCGATGCCACCGGAATGATCCCGAGAGCGTAGGTGTTGGCATCGCGTGTGCCACGGCGCGCACCCCATCCTGCATTGATCAGCGAGCTCGCGCCACTCTTGCGCAACGACCGACGATCGTTACCGCGAATGTTGATGTTCCAGTCGTCGGAGGGCTTCCACTCGAGCGCCAGCGCGAAGTTCTGGTCGTTGACGGCGTCGATGTCCTCCGAGCCGAACTGGCCTTCCTGAAAGCCATCACGGCTGCGCTTCGATCCGGTCAGGCGAGCCAGCAACTTGTCGCCGATGATGGGGCCAGAAAGCGCACCATATAGTTCTTTGGTGTCGTTGTCGCCAAACTGGGCGCGCACCAGGCCAGAAAATTCTTCGGTCGGCTGTTTGGTGATGTAGTTGATCGCGCCACCGATGGAGTTTCTTCCATAGAGAGTGCCCTGCGGTCCGCGCAGCACCTCAATCCGCTCGACGTCCCACAGACCGTTCTCCGTCAGCGCAATAAGCGCGTCTTCTGAGTACACCCCGTTGTAATAGGTGGCCACCCCAGGGTCACCACCCAGTGCCCGGAAGTTTCGCCCGACACCGCGGATGCGGATATCGAAATTATCCCGCGTGGTGGCGGGAATGAAATCAACGAATTCGTTGGCATTTTGGATGCCCAGATCCTCAATCATCTCAGCGCCAATCGCAGTAATAGAAATAGATGTATCGGCAACCGTGGACTGGCGTCGTTCGGCCGTGACCACGACTTCTTCAATCCTTCGACTTTCTTCAGCGTAAACAGAACCGGCAATCGCTGCACCCACGAGTGCAACTATGCCAACACGAAGTTGAGACATGATTTACCCCTCTTTTCACCAACACCGGTGTAAAGCCCCCCGGCTTTAGTGTAACTACATTAGTTTGACTACGTTGATTCGGCGCTTCTCTCCTCGCGCACTGTGCGGAAGCTTCCAACATCTGACTCTCAGATGCAATTGGAATCGCGATTAGATTCAACAATCGAACCCTGTTTTTTGCCGAATCCGCCGGCTTTTCCAGCCAACTTTTTCAATAGTGTTACCCATTTGGCCTGCGTGGCCCGCAATCCCTCTTAAGTGGGTTTGAGACGGCGAGTCAATCGACGTAGACACCGAGATTGGCTTTGCCTTCAGTGCGGCCTACAATTTTACTAACCAGCTGGCCGTGAGCTTTGAAGGCAGTTATGTCGAACCAGACTACACTGCAACCTACAACACGGATCTCGCGGGTGTGCAACGGGTTGATCACACTCTGACCGTCGGTACCGGCACGTTCAACGGTATCTTCTACTTCACCGAAAAACCGTTCGCGCCGTTTGTTCAGGCGGGTCTTGGCTGGACTTACATTGATTCCAATGTCAGCGATGGACCGCCAACCACCGGCTGCTGGTGGGATCCGTGGAGGGGTTACATCTGCACCAGCCACTACAGCACTTACGACTCTACCGACTTTTCCTACGGTGTTGGTGCCGGGGTGCGCTATGACACGCAGGGAAGCATGTTCGTCAAAGGCAGCTATACCTATACCTGGGTCGACTCTGATGCAGAAGTCGATCTAACCTATGGGCAGTTCCGCCTGGAACTGGGCTGGCGCCTGTAAGGTAATGTCCTGGCCGGAAAACGATTGTTAATCCGGCCGTCTTTCAAGTCAGATCAGATCAGACCCGCCTCGTGGCGGATCAGCTTCAGTAACCCCTTCGCGTCGGCGTTGATCACGTCCGGTGCAAAGTCCTCACTCAAAGGCCTGCGCAAAAACTGCATCCGCAACAGATCACAGCGTTCGAATTCCGGCAGCAGTGCGCAGAAGAAACAGCCTGCCCCGATGAGAGCCTCAACACCGGCGTCGAGCCAGGCAGCCGTCATCGGCAGGTCCACATGAACCACGGCGGCCGGGCTGCGATCGACGTGTGTGCGCACGACGTCAGCCAGATCCGCGGCTGCGCTTGTGACCAGCACATTGAGCAGACCTCGATCCGGTTTCGATGACACCAGCAGATCGCTTGCCGCATCCCACTGTGGTGCGCCACTTCGGAATGATCGCTGCAGGTCTGATTTAGCATAGATCGACCGCAACAGATCTGCATATCGAGCAGGTACATAGACTGCTCGAGCCGGGGCCGCGATGAAGGGTTGATAGACAACGGTTACGGCAATCCGGCCGCTGCGGGTTTCGACGGCTGTATACACGGTGGTATCCGGAACGTAGGCAAGCATCAGACCGGTTTCAACGCCGCTACCACTCACCGACGAACGCTGCATGATTTCGTGCGCAGTGGTCGGGTAGTGAACATAACCGATGAAACCATCACGCAGAACCCGCTCGCGCAAGCCGCCTCCCAACAGTTTCAGTAAGCCGCGCCCGCGCATCTCCGGATCAACCACGGTGTTCCCGGTTTCGCATACGAGTGATCCCTGGTGCACCACAGTGATTCCGGTATGACCGACAATCCGGCCATCAATCTGCGCAACCACGCTGCGCAAACGACACTCGTTGATCGCTGCGACCAACGCTTTCGTGTCGTAAAACAGGCGGGTTCCATAGGTTTCGCCGTAACAGCGCCGAAAAAGATCCGCAAGAGCGGCGGCGTCGCTGGCCTTAAGATCGCGAACCAGAACGTCTGTCACATCAGGCAGCATCAGCCAAGTCTAGACCGATGCAATCGCTAGCACCGTGGGCAATCCTTCTGCCACCTGTGCCCAGCTTGCATCATCGCCCACCCGCCAGATCTCACCGGTATCGGTACCCGTGAGCACACCACCCGCCACCTGATCATCGGGCACCAGCGCATGGAAGTTGGCTCGCGACGGACTGTGTGCCGCATCGCAAAGAGATCGCCAGGTTTCGCCAAGGTCTTCTGAGCGGTACAGCATGGCACCGGCGCCATGGGGCCCTTTGTAGCTGGAAAACGCAGTGGGTGCGCTCGCGACCGTAACGGCAAAGGGCGATCGCCGATCGATACACATGGGTCGGGAGTAACGTGGGGTAATGCCCTTCCATGCATAACACCAGGTCTGGCCGCCATCGTCGGATCGGAATACGCCCGCATTACCTTCGACCATCTCGGCGACCCCATCCAGCCGGCCATAACCAGTGGAGGCAAACAACGTCTCGGGTATTGCCGGATGCGCGAAGAGCATGTGCAAATCCGGGTTTCCACCGGGAAGGTTAAGCGACCAGGTTACCCCGCCATCGCTGCTGTGCATGATCCCGCCGACTTCGACCCCCAGCCAGATTTTTTGCGGATCCAACTCATCGATCACCAGCGCCCGGGCACTCGCCGGCTGCGGTGGTTCAACCGGCAGGCACCAGTCGGCGGCTTCTGGGGCATGCGAAAAAGACTCAATTTCGCTCCAGGTGGCC
>JAQBYL010000446.1 GCA_027622495.1 Pseudomonadota bacterium | reverse complement strand
ATCCGACTCAGCGCCCGAACCTTGGAGTAAGACAGATGCCCCAGCCGAAACGCCTTAAGAAATCTGTGGCAACCCCGGCAGCGCATTGGCCACCCGCAGTTTCTCAACCGCCGCCCCCCGGCTGATCCCACACCTCAAGTTCAACCAGTCCGCACAATCCGCCGGCCCCCACTCACGCCACCCCTGACGCAGATCAAACTCCTGCAACAGCGTCAGAAACTGATAAGTCGCCTGAGTCACCGTCTGCCAACTCTCAAGCAGATCCTGCTCCAGCGCATCAAGAGATCGATCGAGCTTTATCAATGAATTCACTGCCTTCCCCGTTAACTGTATATACATACAGTATAACTACATCGTCGACAACAGTCACTCAAAACCAGCAAATTTCAGTGATTTCCTACAAATCGATAACCGAAGCAAAACGAGCGATCTGACCACCCCGCCATAATTAACCCTTCGCTACGCTTACCAGGCAACAACTTACAAACATTTCAACAGACCAACTCCCCCGACAACTCTCGGCTAACACCTACGGCATATAAGGCGTCGATGTCGGACCCAATTGGGTTTCGATAATCGATTGAGCCATCTCGATAAACTCACAAACCATCGGCCGGGTATCGCGTGGATCCATGATGTCTTCAATATTAAACGCCTCAGCAGTGCGAAACGGTGACGCCAACGCATCAAGCCGGGCCTCAATCTCCCGGCGCTTCTCATCCGGATTCTCCGACTCATCTATAACCCGTCGATACGCCGCAGACACACCACCGGATATGTGCATGGAACCCCAGTGGCCGGATGGCCAGGCAACCCGCTTGAACATGCCGGTGGGTCGATCATGGCACTGCCCTGCAACACCATAGAGCTGACGGATGATGATCGAGATCCAGGGCATCTGCGTGCGCAGTGTGGCGCAAACCATCTTGGCCCCTGCCCGCACAATCCCCTGCCGCTGCTGCTCGGGGCTCGCCATGAATCCCGGTTCATCGGCAAAGTAAACCATCGGCAGATGGAACGTATCGCACAGTTGCAGAAAGCGGATCACCTTGGTGCCAGCCGCCACGTCCATGGAGCCGCCAAGACGCTTGGGATTGTTGATCATCACACCAGTCGGATAGCCGTTGATCCGAGCCAGCCCCACTACGCGGGATCGCCCGAAGTGCGGTGTGATCTCAAAGAACGAATCCTTATCCAGAACCGCATCAAGAATCTTGAAGGGATCATAGATCTGGCGCTTGTTCCGCGGAATCATTGAGAGCAGCGCTTCTTCACGTCGGTCTGGATCGTCGTCGCTGGCAACCCGAGGCGGCATCTGCCAGACGTTGCTCGGCAGATAGCTCAGAAACTTGCGAATCATGTCGAAAGCTTCTGCTTCACTCGCCGCCAGGTTATCGATAACCCCGCCTTCGAAAACCTGCGTACGTTCATCACCAAGATCTTCTTTGGATATATCAATCCCCATTGCGGCCTTAACCACCGGCGGTCCGCCTGCAAAAACCTGGCTGATCCCTTTAACCATCAAGCTGAAGTGCGACAGACACGCATCAACAGCCGGCAGCCCTGCGACCGACCCTAACGCTGCCGACACCACCGGAACCTCACACAACAGATGCGCAATCCCCGGTGTTACCGGGTTAGTCGGTATATAGGTGCGACCAATCTGCTCAAAGGTTTTAACGCTGCCACCGGTTGCGTCCAGCAGACGTACATAGGGCAAACGCCACTCTTTTGCCATCTTCTGCGCGTGCCCGCCTTTGTTGCCAATTGCCGCATCTGCCGAGCCACCACGGACGGTAAAATCACCGCCGTTCAACACGACTTTGCGCCCATCGAGATTACACAACCCGATGACTGTGTTAGAAGGCCGAACATCAACCAGTTGATCTCCTTCGTAAGTGGCTGCTCCCGCCAGGCGGCCTATTTCCTGAAAGGAGTTTTCATCACAGAAAAGATCGAGACGCTCCCGTATGGTGAGCTTGCCGCGCTCGTGTTGAACTTCTATGCCTCGATCACCACCCATCTTCTCGGCGAACGCCACACGCTTGCGGATCTCATCGATCTCGGGTTGCCATACCATATCCCTCCCTCCCCTGTTTTGGTCTGCCGGTTGCTGATATTAACAAGCGCGCACGCAGCACAGAAGCTATCATCTTAGAATCTACTCAACTGATCCGGCGGGAACCTGGCGGGAATAAAGATGCAATCAAACTTCATTCAGACCCGCGACCTGCGCATGCACTATCTGCAGGTAGGAACCGGTGAGCCATTGATATTCATTCACGGGTTTCCTGAAACTTCGTTCGAATGGCGGCATCAGCTGGAACACTTCGGAAAGCGCTATGCCTGCTTCGCGCCTGATACCAGGGGTTACGGTCAAACCGACAAACCAGGGATCCGCTGCACACGCACGCTGCTCGCTCAGGACATCGTCAATTTCATGGATGCGCTGGGTCTGGAAAAAGCCGCCGTGGTGGCCCATGACTGGGGCGGGATCATCGCCTTTAAGCTTGCTATCGACTGGCCAGAAAGAGTAACCCGACTGGCGCTCCTCGACACCCTATGCACGGTGTGGATACCCATGGGTGTGCATGGCTACTGGTTCAAGGCAGCACCTCATCCCGAGGAACTGTTTGCCGCACACCACGCCGGTTTTATTGAAACACTTTTCGCAGGTGGCGCAACACGCCCTATGCCGGGGCGCCCGCAATCACCATGGCAGGGGTTAGATGGTGCATGCTGGGCATCCGATGATGTCGTCAATGAGTACAAGCGCGCCTTCGCAGATCCGCTCAGCCACTTTCACGCCATCTCGTACTATCGTGACGCACTGCCCTTCCACATTGTCACACCAGATTCGGACGCGACACAGGGTGAGCGTTTCGAATTTCTTGATCAAAACCGGGTATCCGCCATGTGGAACCACCCGGAGGGTCTCGAAGCGCATCCATTGTATTCAAACTTTCTGGACTACGGCCCGGAAGACCGACACAAACACTTTACCGCCCCGGTGCTGTGGGGTTACGGCAGTGGCTCAGCCGCTGGAGATGCAAGCCAACCGGGCATACCACAGGGCAATCCGTTCTTTGATCAGTTCAGCCGCTACTTCTCCGACCTGCGTGGTCGCGCCATTGCGGGCGGGCACTTCTTTCCGGAAGAAAACCCGACTGCAACGAATGCTGTACTCGATGAATTTTTTGCCGAACAACCAGTCGGCTGAAAATTCAGGTTACCCGTCGACCATGAACCAGGCGATACAGCGCAGGAATCACAAAGAGCGTTAACAGCGTGGACGATATAATGCCGCCGATCACCACTGTTGCGAGCGGCCGCTGCACTTCTGAACCGATCCCCGTATTAAATGCCATGGGCACAAAACCAAGTGAGGCCACGAGTGCCGTCATCAGGACGGGACGAAGCCGGGTTAAAGCGCCTTCAACAATGCCGCCGTCGAGCGATCTGCCCTGCGATCGCAAATCCTTTATGAACGAGACCATGACCAGGCCATTGAGAACCGCGATCCCCGACAGAGCAATAAAGCCCACCGCTGCCGAGATCGAAAACGGAATGTCCCGGATCAGCAAGGCGACGATGCCACCAGTCAGCGCCAGAGGCACACCGGAGAAGATGATGGCCGCGTCGCGGAACGAACCCAGAGCCATCACCAGCAGACCA
>JAQBYL010000445.1 GCA_027622495.1 Pseudomonadota bacterium | reverse complement strand
ATTAACATCCCGAAAATACCGCTGCATAGGATGTTCCAACCGCTGCGCCCCCCCGCCACTGGCCCGCATCAGCTTCGTCACCAGATCCGCATTATGATGAGCAATAACCTGTGTTTCCCAACTCTGCTCAACCTGAACCGACAACGGAACAGTTAGCGAATTTTCAAGCGCCCCCTCCAGACGACGAAACACCATATGAAACCGCTGCCGGTTAGCCTGAACCTCGGTTGCGACCTCGCTCAGACGGCGTTGCTGAAATGGATCCAGCGCCATGGGCTGGCCGTCATATTTGTGCAGCCGCGAGCGCAGGTAGTCGCTGTAGTTCTCAAGCGCTGCTTCGGCAATTCCCTGAGTGACCGCACACAGGCAGAGCGCAAAGACATTGCCGAACGGCAGGTCATAAATCGGATCGTCAAACGCACGTTTACCGGGTGCTGTCAGGCGGTGGGTCCGATGCTCGGGTATCAGCGCATTATTCACGACAATGTCGTTACTGCCGGTTCCTTTCAAACCCGCAACGTGCCAGTTGTCGATCACCTGGTAGTCCTCGCGCGGCACCAGCATGGCGATCTGCACCGGCGGCTTGTCTTCTTCGGATGCCGGTAGCACGGCGCCCAGCATTACCCAGCTGCAGTGATCGCTCCCACTTGACCACTCCCAACGACCGCTCAGGCGGTAACCGCCTTCAACCACCTCCACCTTGCCAAAGGGCGCGTAAGACGACGAGTAGCGGGCACTGTCGTCTTTGCCCCACAGATCTTCGGCCGTTTGAACGTCCATCAGGCCCGGTTCCCAGTTGTGCACGCCAATCAGGCAAAGACACCAGGCGCTCGAGGGGCAGCCACGGGCGATCTCCATGGCCACCTTGAACAATACTTCCGGTGAGAGTTGATATCCGCCATATCTGCGCGGTTGCGCGATCCGGTAGAACCCCGCCTTCTGAAAATCGCTGAGCGTCGCAGGCAGCAAACGCCGGGCTTCCTCGGTGGCTTGGGCTCGCTTCCGAAGAGAGGGCACAAGCGCTCTGGCGCGTTCAAGCAGTTCCGTTTCTGTAGGCATAGACGGATTCCCGGTTACCTTTTCCATCTACATCGTCAGTCAATCGGATCGGCAGATCAACCAGGAGCGTTCACTTGCCATTCACATCGTATATGCTCAAGAACTCATCAGATCACGGGGAAACATCCATGCAGGTTATTCAAAAACTGATTCTGTGCACCCTGTTGTTCACACCGGGCTTTTCTGCGGCCAATCTGGAGGGGGTGGGTTCGGTCACATTTGAAACATCCGCCACCGGTGAGGCACAAGCTCATTTCCTGCGCGGTGTGGCAACCCTGCACAGCTTTGGCTGGCAGCAGGCGGCCCAGGCTTTTCAAGCCGCACAGCAGGCCGACCCGGGTTTCGCGATGGCCTACTGGGGTGAATCGCTTTGCTATAACCATCCGCTGATTACCGAATGGGACTTGAAGACCCCGCAAAGTGTGTTGATGAAACTGGGAAGCACTCGCGAAGCACGGCTGGCCGCGGCGCCAACTGACCGTGAGCGTGGCTATATCGATGCGGTGGATGCGCTGTTTTTCGGCGAAGGCGACTACCCGGCACGGCGAAGCGCGTACATGCACAAAATGGCAGATCTTTATACACGCTACCCGGATGATGACGAAGTGGCTGCGTTCTATGCCTTGTCCCTGATGTCTGCCGCCGGACCAGCCGGTGGAGACAGCATGCGCCTCAACATCAAAGCGGGCGCAATAGCGATCGAACTTTTTTATCGCCATCCCGACCATCCGGGTGCCGCGCACTACACCATTCACGCTTTCGATGATCCGATCCACGCCCCCCTGGCCCTTCCCGCTGCACGCAAATTTGCGAGCATCGCCCCGGCCGTATCCCACGCCCGTCACATGCCGACCCACATCTTTATTCAACAAGGCATGTGGCGTGAAGTATCTGACAACAATCAGTCCGCCTATGACGCGGCGGTTGCTCTGTGGACACCAGGGAGTTTTACCGGTGATATGGCCCATGCTCTGGACTGGGGACAATATGGTGATCTTCAGCTGGGCGATTTTGCCCGCGCACAGATGTGGATCGATAAAGCAAAAACCATGGCCGAGCAGAACCCTAAGCAGGCCAACCTGGCAGAAGCACCTGGCAATCTGCAGGCCCGCTATGTGGTCGAAGCTGCGGCCTGGGAAGTGACCGAGATACAGGAGAACAGCACCGCCACCCAGATTTTTGCCAGTGGTGCGAGTGCCGTTCATCTGGGTCAAACCGCTCAGGTAGAAAAGGCAATCGCGAGTCTCAAGGTGAAGGCAAGTGCAGAAGTCAAAGACACCTCGTATTACTCACGAACCATCACACCGGTAAAGATCATGCATCAGGAACTCATGGGTCTGCTCGCACTTAAAAAAGGGCAGACAGAAGATGCGCTCACTCACCTGGACACGGCGGTTGATCTCGCCGAGAGCATGCGCCCACCTAATGGAGCAGCCAACCCGATCAAACCACCCCACGAACTCAAGGGCGAGGTGCTGGTCAGCCTGGGGCGATATCAGGACGCCATGCCAGTTCTCGAAAAATCTCTTCAACGCACGCCGCGACGTCCGCTCTCACTGCTGGCGCTAGCGCGTGCGCATGCGGGCCTGGGTAACAGTGCTCAAGCACAACGCTACTACCGCGAATTGCTGGATGCACGAGAGCAAAGGGACCTGCCGGACACACGTGAGGCACGCGTGTATCTGCAGGCGAGGGGATAGTTACACTATCGAAGCGTACTTTTTACGAATTATCTAACCAGTCTTCTGCCGTGAAGCTTTTGAGCGTTCAGTTTCAAAGCACGGGTGTTCTGTCTTAGCTGGAATGTCAGATAGACCAGGCGGTTCAACCAATGCTGCTAACTAACCGGTGTTCACTTTTTCGTAGGAACTCCCGTTATACGGAGAGTTGAGGCCTGGCGTAGTCAAGCGAAACTCGCAGTCAGGCGTCCGCTGTAACGCCAGGTTAGGCAACGGATTGATACGGAAACTCTGGCGCCAAGTCTGCGCCTGTCGCCCAAACAATAGTGGAAAGTTCCTGATCAACTTTGAACGACTTGAATGCCTCAAGATCGCGTAGAGGTTCGAATACTTATCGCTCGGCATGTACACCGTCAAACGTAACGGTGGTTGTAGAACACGCCGGATCGACTGGCTACGCTAAACTTCTCGCTTCAAGGCATTCGTGCCAGGGATTGACCGCGAGCGCCTGGAGATTTCCCAGGCATCCACCCGCGACCATTCCCCCGGATTGCCAATTTCAAAAAGATCGGACACTCTACACGGCTCAATTTGAGGAGAAAGACATGACTCAGCTTCCCGCTGTCAGCCTGGCGGCCATTCCCGGTCGTCGCAAAGCAATGCTCGAGATCGCAAAAGACATCGAACGGCGGGGATTTTCCGGCATCTACTGCCCGAGTCTGGGAGATGGCATCGCGCTGTGTGAGGCCATCGCACTGGTCACCAACGAAATTACGTTCGGCACCAGCATCACGCCGATCTATACCCGCCACGTCAACGACTTTGCATCGGCGGTGTCATTCATCCATGAAATATCTGACGGCCGTTTCCGCTTCGGCATCGGTGTGAGCCATGCCCCGGCGATGGATCGGCTGGGGGTGTCGCAGGGCAAACCGCTCACCGACATG
>JAQBYL010000444.1 GCA_027622495.1 Pseudomonadota bacterium | reverse complement strand
AAGCCCAGCGGCTGGATCAGCGTACGCGATTTGATCTGGAAATGATTCGCGAGCTCGGTTACTGCTCCGGTATCGAAAACTACTCGCGTTATCTGTCTGGCCGTCAACCCGGTGAGCCGCCGCCCACGTTGTTTGATTACCTTCCCAAGGATGCGTTGCTGATTATTGATGAATCACACGTGACGGTTCCGCAGATTGGTGGCATGTACAAGGGTGACCGCTCACGCAAGGAAACACTGGTGGAATTCGGTTTCCGGCTGCCATCGGCGCTGGACAACCGGCCGTTGCGCTTTGACGAATGGGAACATCTGTGCCCGCAGGCGATCTTTGTTTCGGCGACCCCGGGAAACTACGAGTACGAATTCGGCAGCAACATAGTGGAGCAGGTGGTCAGGCCGACGGGTCTGATTGATCCGGCAGTAGATATCCGGCCGGCGTCCACCCAGGTCGAAGATCTGCTGGGCGAGATCACCAAGACCGTTGCTAAGGGTGAGAGGGTACTGGTGACTACCCTCACCAAACGCATGGCCGAAGACCTGACGGACTACCTGGATGAACATAAGGTGCGGGTTCGTTACCTGCATTCAGACATCGACACGGTAGAGCGGATGGAAATCATCCGTGATCTGCGCCGCGGTGAATTTGATGTGCTGGTGGGCATCAACCTGTTGCGCGAAGGTCTGGACATGCCTGAAGTGTCGCTGGTGGCAATCCTCGACGCAGACAAAGAAGGCTTTCTGCGCGCAGAACGATCGCTTATACAGACGATTGGCCGCGCTGCCAGAAATGTAAATGGCCGGGCGATACTCTACGCAGACAAGATGACCGGCTCCATGGAACGGGCGCTTGCCGAGACCGATCGACGGCGTGCCAAGCAGGTCGAACATAACAAGTTACACAACATAACCCCCAAGTCGATCACCAAGCATGTGACCGATGTGATGGAAGGCGCCCGCACCTCCATGGCGTGGGGCAGTCGACGCGGCGAAACTCCACGCAATGCAAAATCCAGAGAAGCGCTCGAGATTCCCAGTGATCCGAAAGCGCTTGGCAAGCTCATGAGCAAACTCGAAGCACAGATGCACGAGCATGCGAAGAACCTCGAATTCGAGGAAGCCGCGCGGCTACGGGATCAGCTTCATGAGATCCGCGAACAGCGACTGTTCAGCTGATGCCAGATCTGCGGCCGGTCACTCTGCGCTACCAGATGCGAGCTTTTTACGTAAAGTAAAACCAGCGATGAGCGCGATCGCGGCCATGCTCCAGGCGATGACCGCTCCGGTCGGCAGATCCAGAATAGCGGACAGAGCGATACCGCTGAAATAGGATGCAGCACCGATCAGGTACCCCACCAGCAGCCGGCCTCGCAGGTGCAGCGTTGCCAGCGCTGGAATGATCAGACTGGCGAATACAAGATAGATGCCGACGATCTGGACCGACGCGGTGACAGCGACGGCAAAAACCAGGTAAAACCCCAGTTGCCCCAAGCGCTCGCGAAATGTAAACCAGACAGACAAAAGCACTGCATACAGAGCCGCAATGGGCCACAGCGAATCCCACGTGGACCAGAGAATCTGACCGACGAGTAATTCCTTTAAATGCTCACTTCCATGTGGGTTTTCGGCCAGCACTAAAATACCGCCGGTTGCAGCAAGGATGAACAGAATGCCGATCAGCGGCTCCTGTTGTTCAGGCCAGTGTTTTTCTGTCCAGTTGAGACCAATTGCGGCAATCAGCGCAGCGCTGACTGCAGCGACCTGCACTTCGAAGCCGTCCTGCTCCCAGTCCATGCTGTGGGCGGCGATTACGCCAAGCCCGGCGATCTGCGCGATAGCCAGATCAATAAAGATGATGCCGCGTTTCAGGACTTCATAACCCAGTGGCACATGAGTACTCAGAACGATCAGACCAGCTACAAATGCGGGTCCGATGATTGTCCAGTCCAACAGGTCCCAGCTCACTTTGATGCATCCAGCAGGCGGTTGACGATATCGTCGAACAGGCTGAAGAGGTCCGTGCTTGCGTCGGTACCGCCAACCGTCAGTGGCAGCATAATGGCAGGAATGCCGGTTCGTTCCGCCAGCCAGATCGAGGCGCGTGCGTCCTGATAGGGTGACCGGACGATAAACGCCACCCCTGAATTTTCGAGTTTCGAAACCAGGTCGCTCAAGTAGCCAGCGGTGGGTGGCAGCCCCGGTATCGCCTCCAGATTGGCAACTTCGGAAAGCCCCAGCCAGCGCAACAGATACACCCAGGATCTGTGGTGCGTGATCACCCGTTTGCCTCGAAGTGGCGCCGCTTTTGTTTCCCAGATTCCGATCGCCTCACCCCATCGGTTAGAGAAATCAGCGGCCTGTGCCCGAATGGTTGCTGCGTTGCTCGCGTCCAGCTCCGCCAGTCGTTGGGTTAGTGCGATTGCGATTACTGCAATGTTGTGCGGGTCGGTCTGGACATGCGGATTGCCCTGCGGATGGATGTCACCCTGCGCCCGGTCGACATTTGCGGCTGTGTCCAGCCGCTCCACAAAAGCGCTTGCCTCGAGGTAGCCAGGGGTTCCCGGCATCACCTTTGCATTGTTGGCTTTCTTCAATAACAGCGGCAGCCAGCCAATTTCCAGCTGCGCGCCGCTGCAGATGACCAGATCGGCTTTTCGCACCTGAGCGATCAGGCTCGGTCTGGCTTGAATGTAGTGCGGATCCTGCAATGCGGTGGTTGCGCTGTAGACCTTGACCTTATCCTGGCCAACTTCATGTGCCAATGCAGCCCATTCGGGTTCGCAGGCAAAAACGTTGAGATCAGCCTGCGCACCGAACGGTAGAAGAGTCAACACCAACAGGGCAGTCAGACTTTTTCGATTCGGGAGCGTCACTGATTTAGAAGCTGTGTCCACCATGTGCTCCTATGCTCAGGGTGTATTGCAGACCCCACTGGTTGTCGTTGCCGGGTCCGGTCTCATCGCGTGAATACTGCAGTCGCAATCGGCTGAACTCGCTGTTCGACCAGTCGGCCATCAGACTGTAACGGACTGGATCATCCTCCGGGGCGGCAAGCGCACTGTCTGCATAGGCCAGACCCGGGTTGTCTTTGGACAGGCCGTCGATCCGGGTGCCGAACCGCCATCGGGGGAATGGCTGATAGATAGCCTGCACATACCAGCCGTTCTGGTCGTTGTCGTAGGGGTGTGTACCAGTATCTGCCAGGGTGTAGTCGCCATCTTCTGTATTCCAGAAAAACTCGCCTTGAACAACCAGGTTGCGGGCTTTCCTATTTCTGTTCGGCGCCCATTTCCACACAAACTGGGCAATGCTGGTGTCGCTGTCACCGCTGAACAGCACCGGGTCGTTTTCGTCACCTGAGGGGCGGTCGACGGCTGTGCCGTGCAGGTGAGACAAACCCGCCAGCCAGCTGTGATCAACGCCTAAGTCGCCACCGACGTTGATGAACACGCTGTTACTGCCAAAACCGGAATGGCTTGCGCCGGTAATCGGAAAACGGTCGCCACGAAATACTTCGGCGCCCAGTTCGATATAGAGATCCGTTGGTGCGATCCAACGCAGTTGAACACCATCGTCGAGGTACTGCCCGCCGAGGAACGCCTGATATGGGAGAGGTTGGTCGGCAAAATCCCATGCGTGGGCATGCTTGTTATTCAGATATCCGATGGCGGAAAAAAATCGACCGAAGCGCGAA
>JAQBYL010000443.1 GCA_027622495.1 Pseudomonadota bacterium | reverse complement strand
GCGCAGGCAAGCGGCGTTGATCCGTGTGAACTCATGTATGACCTGCTGTGCGGCAATGAAGGCAAAGAACTTTTCTATCAGCCTCTTGGCGGCTATCAGACCTACAACTTCGATTTCTTCAAAGCCAGCATGAGCCATCCCAACGTGTTGTTTGGCTTGTCAGACGGCGGTGCTCATTGCGGGATTATTGCCGACGCAGGCATGCCTTCGTTCATCTTAAGCCACTGGGCCCGCGATCGATCCAAAGGTGAGCAGTTCGACCTGGAATTCCTGGTCCGCAAACTCAGCCGCGATACGGCGCTCGCTTATGGCATGTCTGATCGGGGTCTGCTCAAGGAAGGGCATCTGGCTGATCTCAACATCATCGACTTCGACGGCCTCAACCTGCACCGGCCAGAGGCGATCTATGACCTGCCTACTGGCGGCAAGCGGTTGGTTCAGAAAGTGGATGGCTACCGGCACATCATCAAGCGCGGTCAGCCGATCTTCCGCGACAATGAACATACCGGCGCGTTGCCCGGCAAACTGGTGCGCGGCGGGGTTTAGTTGACGTCCGGGGCGGGGGAAGGCAGTAAAACTGCTTCTCCTCCGACTGCAGACCCTACTGCCCAAACAGATCCAGCTGCCCTGGCACCGGTGATTTGATGGTTGCAATCAAACCGGTTATCGGGAAATGAATCGCCTGCTCGACTGATTCATCTTTCACCGCCTCGACAACATCCGCGTACATCTTCAACTGACCCGAGTAGGCGGTTACTTCTGCGGCCAGTTCCGATCGCGGTCGCGGTGATGATTTGTGATCGATCACCTGCCAGCGGTTATTGCGATGCACCAGGGCATCCAGCCAGCCGCGCACCACACGGCCGTCTTCAAGTACATGCATCAACGGGTATTCCACCACGCGTTCGCCTTGCCCTAAGGCATGCACAAAACGCTTTGCAGCCAGCACTGCGTCTTCGGCAGACACGGCTCCGCCGACACCCCATGCGTCCAGGATCATCTGCGCGGCACTCACCGCATCGGCCTGATCCGGATTCACCGCCTCGGCTGCAATGATCGCATGCAGCGCACTGCCCAGAGGGGTGATGTCGGATCCACTGGTTATGACAATGCGGTCACCAAGTTCAGTTACCAACCCGGGACGGGCGTCTTTTATGGGTGCTGCATCCGACGGATACACAAAGGCGGAGGCATAGGTTTTACGCGGGCGGGTTTTAAACCAGATCGGTTTGAACGCACCCTGTGCCTGCGTCTCGCCGTTGGTCTGTTTGTTCACACGCGTGCAGATCAGTTCACCTCCTGGCAATAGATGACTCTCGCCGGTTGGCAGAACAAAGCCCGGGTCAATATCCGCGAGCCAGCCGCTCCCCGGACCGCTGGCTTTGAGCGCGAATACGTTGGCTTCACGCGCTCTGGTGAGACCCACGTAGGCAAGTCGTTGGGCTTCAAACTTCGCCCCATCGGAGATCTGCTGTGCATCCGCCGTCTGCAGCAGATCGTTTAAGAGGTCAATACCGGATGATCTGCCACCAAACGGATCCGGCCAGTAACGCACAACCCGATTGGCGAGCGGCGCATCAATGCTGAACAGAACCGTCTGTTCTACCCGCACACCCCAGAGGTCCTGTTTGCGTGTGTGATCAAAGTCGGTTGCGATCACCACCGGCCATTCCAGACCTTTGGATTTATGGTATGTCAGCACGTGTACGGCATCGCCACCTGTCAACTCCGGCTGCAGGTCCAGGTCCGGGGAAGATGGATTTTCCAGCCAGAACAGAAAACCGGTGGTAGAAGCAGCTTCGAAATGTGCACCGCAGTGATTTTCGTATTCCACAGCGAGGTTCAGAAAGGCATCGAGGTTACGCTGCCGCTGTGCGGCCTTGACCGAATCAGGCCCCCAACCGGTTATGATGCGCCGCGTAAACACGTCGTTTGTAACCCGTGCGACTACCTCCACCGGCGAGCGAAACGCGCTGTCGATGCGCAGTTCCGCCAGACGCGATATCACCGGGTTGCTGTTCTCTGCCCAGCGAAAGCTGCTATCACCGGCCTGAAGATAAGCGAGCCGATCAGCCAGCCAGCTTTCCGGATCCGCGCCACTGCTCATACTGATGATCTCAGCGGTCGCAAGAGTGTCTGTGACATCGTTCAGGCGGCGCAGACAGGCTCTGGCAAAAACCACTTCTGGAGTGGCGAGCAGACCCTTAAGGGTCATCTTCATGGGGATGCGCTTGTCCTGCAGAACACTGGCAATCTCTTCGACGTGAGCGTTGGTGTAGGCGAGCACTGCTATGTCACGCCATTCAATGGGTCTGACTTCCTCGCTGACCGGATCGGTGACTTTAAAACCACTTTCCTTCAAGTGCGCAATCCCTGCGCACAGCGCACCCACCTGCTCAGTTCGAACCTTTCCTTCGAGCTGCCAGTGCAGCACAGCAGGCTCCCCGGTCTGGTCGGTGCGGACGGCTTTGAGCTCAACCTGCGCACGCTCGATGGCACCCGCAAAGATTGCGCTGAACACCTCATTCACGTAGCTCACCAGCGGCGGACGTGATCTGTAGTTGTTCGGCAGCACATCCTGATCGGCGTTGGCGGCCGTCATCCCGGCAAGCGTTGCAAAGACCAGTTCGGGGTCACAGCCTCTGAACGCATAAACCGCCTGCTTGACGTCGCCCACAAAGATCACCCGCCTGGCAAGCGTCGCGAGATTAACGAAGAGCGCCAGTTGCATCGGATTGGTGTCCTGGAATTCGTCCACAAGCAGCAGGTCCAGTTCATCTGCCAGACGGTCGCGCACATCCGGTTGATCCAGGGCCTTAAGCATCAGCTGCTCCATGTCCAGAAAGTCGATGAGCCCGCGCTCAGCCTTGATCTGCGCAAACCGTTGCAGAGCCGATCCGGCGAGATCAAATACCGCTTCGATAAAGGTCCGCAGATCCGCCTGATAGGCCCGACTGCATTCATAACCACTCGCGGCGGCGCGAATAACTGTCGCAAAGCGGTCGCTCTTCTTGCCAGGTGCCGCGACCGCAAGCGTTACCCAGACCGACCACGGGCAGTCTTCCCGCCGCAGCTGATAGATGCACTGGCGCAACCGCTGCAGATAGCCATCGGTAACCTTGGTCGGATCCTGTATCTGGTCGACACCTTCAAGGGCGGCCTGTATCGCACTGATCAGCTTCTGTGTGTCGACCTCGCGTGTGGCTGGAGGAAAGTGCTTGAGAAGCGAATTCGCACTTTCAACGCCCATCCCGGCAACGGCAGCCAGATCGATGTCGTTTTCGCGGATCTTGTCGCTCACCGTCTTGACCTCGGCCTGCCAGGCAGACACCTTCAGCCGGGCTGCAAGGCCATTCATTTCTATTACCTTGCCCAGGGTGAGGACTTCATCCAGCGCCTGGTTAAACAGGTGTTGCCCATCGGCAAGGCTCATCACATTCAGCCGCGGCGACAGACCAAGTTCGAAGGAAAAGTCCTTTAACAATCGTTCGCACACTGAATGAACTGTTCCCAGGCGCGCCTGGGCCATCTGTTCGGCCAACTGCATGCGGCCCGATCCAATCAGCCGCTCGCGAACCTTCTGTTCAAGTTCTGCCGCCGCTTTGACGGTAAAGGTCGTGCCAATCACGTGGGCCGGGTTCACGCCGCCAGCAAGCGCTTTTTCAAGCTCCTCGGTCAGCCGATAAGTCTTACCGGAAC
>JAQBYL010000442.1 GCA_027622495.1 Pseudomonadota bacterium | reverse complement strand
TTGCGCAAGTGCTGCATCGATCCCGTCCACCAGCTCCGCCATGTTCTGATACCGTCCGCGCACGTCCTGGAGACGTTCATCGTCAAGCCAGTCCTCACGACCGATGACGGCACAGAACTTCGTCCAGGCCTTGGGGTCCGGCATGTTGAATACCACCCATTTGCCATCGCCGCACGGATAGCGGTTGCCGGTGGGGATGATCATCTCTTCACGCGAGCGACGCCGCACAGGCGCTGCGTCCACCGCCGTGGTGGCGTAATCCGTGGCTTGAGTCCACACCGCGGTTTCGAGTAATGATGTTTCCACCGCCTGGCCCACCCCGGTCTGTTCCGCCAGACGCAGAGCGCCAAGGATACCGGCAACAAAGGCAAGGCCGGTGGTGTGATCACCCTGCGCGGGGCGCGCCATCGGCACCACGCCCTCCTCGCCCTCCCGCATGGCGTCATACAGGCCGGAGCGGCCAAAGAACGCGGTCACATCGTAGCCGGGACGTTGCGCATCGGGTCCGGTCGTGCCGTAGCCCGTCAGGGTAGCGTGCACAATGCCGGGCTTGAGTTTGAAGACCGCTGCCGGGTCCAGAGCGAAACGCTGCTGCCGGTGAGAGAGCAGATTGCACATGAAGATATCGGCGGTGCTGATGAGACGGTGCACCAGATCAAGCCCTTCGGGTTCATCCAGTGCCACCGCGATGGATTTCTTGCCACGATTGTCGACATCGAACTGAAAGTCGTACTCGCGCAGCAGCGCATCATCGTCTTTTGGCTTGCGTCCGAGGTTGCGCATGGGATCGCCGGTGAGCGGCTCGATCTTGATGACCTCGGCCCCCATGTCGGCAAGAATGGCACCCGCGCTGGGTGAGGCCATCCAACTGTCGATGGCAACAACTCGAATTCCGTTTAGCGGTGCGACCATGTAATTTAAACCTGTAACGTGTGTGCGGAACGCAAGCCAAGATACTCATCCTGCCTGCAACCGGCAAGCAAGCGACCGCCGCCGGTGCCCGGGCTATTTTAAACCGCTATACCCGATCCCGCTTTCGGGATATACCTAGACGGTTAAACGGGCACTACCCGCGACTTGAGGTTTATGGCAAAGTCGCCGTTTTTTTGAACACCCACCGACCCATTTGCCTTAGAGGAACTCATCGATGCCGAAAATCACCTATGTAGAACACAATGGTAAAACCCATGAGGTAGATGCCGAAAACGGTCTGTCCGTCATGCGCGCCGCCATCGACCATGGCGTTCCGGGGATTGACGCCGATTGTGGCGGCGAGTGTTCGTGCGCCACCTGTCACGTGATCATCAGCGCCGACTGGATGGCGAGAGTGGGCAAGCCCCACGATGACGAAGAATCCATGCTCGACCTGAACCCCGAGCGCGAAGCCAATTCCAGGCTGTCCTGCCAGATTGAAGTCACCAACGCATTGGACGGACTGGTGGTCCAGCTGCCAGAATTCCAGATGTAAGCTTAAACCCCAGGGGGGAAGCCGAATGAATACTGCCGTCATCGACCTGAGCGTCGCCGATCCCGCCACTGTTCCCCTTGATCTGATCGATGTCAGCCAGCCGCAGCTGTACGAAAACGATACGCACTGGCCTTATTTTGCGCGTCTGCGGCGCGAAGATCCGGTGCACTACTGCGCCAGCAGTGAATTCGGTCCGTATTGGTCGGTAACCCGGTTCGACGACATCATGCAGGTAGAGAAGAATCACAAAGCGTTCTCGTCCGAAGGCGGCATCGTCATCGGCGACCGACCAGAAGATTTTTCCACACCAAACTTTATCAGCATGGACCCACCGGTCCACGACGTTCAGCGCAAGACCGTACAGGGCGTGGTTGCCCCCATGAATCTCGCGCGCCTGGAAAGCACCATCCGCGAGCGGGCAGCCCGGATTCTCGACAGCCTGCCGATCGGTTCAGCTTCGTCGAAGTGGTGGGCGAGCCGCAGCGGGTGAGGTCCAACTTCGTCCGCGGTTATACAGATCTGCCGGTACGCCTGCATGCCATCTGAAAAAGCCATTACCGCCCCAGATATTAACCGGGCAGTTCGCAACGTCTGCCTGTGGTTGCCGGAAGCCGAGGAGATCCCTTCACGCGGATCACCGGATTTTCGCGTTGACGGCAAAACTTTTGCGAGCTACATCGTCAATCACCATGGCGACGGACGCATCAGTCTGTGGCTGCGTTCTCCGGCAGGCGCTCAGGACCTCTACACCCGGGAAGAACCCGAACACTACTTCGTGCCCCCTTATGTAGGTCCGAAGGGCTGGCTCGGCGTGAACCTCGACACTGGCCTTAAGTGGGACACGATCGCACTGCGCGTGCGTGAAGCGTATGAGGAGGTTGCGTCCGCCACCTTACGCCGCGAGATCGGCAAGACGCCGAAGTTCGCGAAACCGGCCACCACAATGGCTCCCGCAGACTTCGACCCGATGAACCGACCGCGCGCGCAGAAGGTGCTCATGCAAGTCAGCCAGATCTGCCTGGCGCTGCCTGAGGTGACACAAGGGTCGCAGTTCGGTGATCCAATCTTCCGCGCCGGCAAAAAGGGTTTCTGCCAGCTTCATTCCCGCGATAGGCGCGTGCGCATGCAGACCTGGGTGGGACCAGAAATGCAGAGCATGCTGACGGTGGAAAAACGTTTCATAGTTCCTGCCTACACAGGCCACAACGGCTGGATTGAACTGGACCTTGAGAGTCGCGCCGACTGGGACGAAGTTCGCGGCCTGATCTTAAGCAGCTATCGCCATTTCGCACTGAAGCGGATGTTGAATGCGCTGCCCGAGGACGTCTGAGGGCTTCAACTCGGCTTTCCCTGCGCCTTGCGACCCTGGTAATCGTCACGCAAAAACCGTTTCGGGTGCATGCCGTCTGCATAACCCATGATGCCCGGTTCAAATATGGAATAGCCAACCAGCTCCTGCACACGTTCCGGGAGGGTCCGGGCGATTTCTGGTGGAAGAACCAGCAGAAAGGATTCGAGCTGCCGCAGCCACGGCTGACAATACTGCACGGTGATGCCGAGCCTCGATCGATCAGAGGTGTTGGCGCCGCCCGCATGCAGAATTTCACTCGACCAGATCAGAACCGACCCGGCCGGCATCTGCGCCGCTATGAGATCAGCGCGGTCTCTTTCGCTTGCCATACGCCCCTGCTCCCAGGTCTGGCTACGTGGTAGCAGCCGGGTGGCGCCGTTCGCGCTTGTGAAGTCATCGATCGCCCACATGGTCGACACCCCGTTGATCAGACCTTCGCCAGGTGGACGCTGGCCGATGTTGTCGCGGTGCAGATTCTGCATGGTTTCACCCGGATGCAGATTGATTGCCAGCGCAGCCCACAGCAGGTAACTCGGATTCACCAACCTGTCGATGATGGGCGATATGCGTGGGTGGTCGATGATCAGAGAAAATTCTACCGATTTCGCCAGCAACGCATACACCCGCTCGGTTGCGAAGCCCTCAAAGTCGTTGCGACCGAAGTGTTCACCCTGCAGATAGGGATGCAACGCTCTGCGGATCAACTCGATCTGATCGGAACTTAGAACATCTTTTACGATGACGTAGCCGTTGCACAGAAATTCGGCGGTCTCGCTGTCTATCAGCGAATCATCGGGCTTAACCTGTTGAGCTGGGGTAGCCATGTTCAAGCTCCTGCATCTGTTACTGGTTAGTGAGCACCTGTCAGGTGCTCACGCCCCGACTTT
>JAQBYL010000441.1 GCA_027622495.1 Pseudomonadota bacterium | reverse complement strand
AATCCAGAACCTCGGGTATGCGCTTGTAAGTTCCCTCTTCACCATCAATGGTGAAATCCAGCGGGTCGACAAACTCACGATGCAGATCTTCTACACGCACGCCGCTGTATTTTTCTAACTCATCGATCGAGCCGATACAGATCTGTTTGCCCGACAACTCGTTCACCCATATCGGCAGAGGTGTACCCCACACACGATTACGCGAGATCGCCCAGTCCACAGCGCCTTCCAGCCAGTTGCCGAAACGACCATGCTTGATGTGGTCCGGCACCCAGCGGATCTGCTCATTGGCCTTGATCAGCCGATCTTTAAATTCGGTGACCCGCACATACCACGACGGGATCGCGCGATAGATCAGCGGTGTGTCAGAGCGGTAGCAGAACGGGTAGCTGTGCTGAATGACTTCCTGCTTGAACAGCATGCCTGAATCTTTCAGGTAACGGATGATCGCCTTGTCAGCATCCTTAACATGCTGACCCGCGAAGTCCGGCACCTCATCGGTGAACTCACCATGCAATGTCACGGGACAGGCAAAAGCTTCGATGTTGTGGGCTTTGAGGATGCGGTAATCATCTTCTCCGAACGCGGGTGCCTGATGAACCAGACCTGTGCCCTCGTCGGTGGACACGTAGTCATCGGTCACAACCTGAAACCCCCCCAGCTCCGCCTGATCGGCAAAGTAAGGGAACAGCGGTTCATAGTGCCTGCCCGCAAGGGCGGCACCCTTACACGTCTCCTGAACCTCCAGATCACCGTATTCGGCCAGCCGAGCCTGTGCCAGATAGATCGCCCGGCCTTGCGCATCACGCGCCTTGACGTAATCGATGTCTGCACCAGCACACACGGCCAGGTTGGACGGCAGCGTCCACGGCGTGGTCGTCCAGATCGCAAGGTAGGCGTCTTCATCGGCAAGCTTCAGCAGAACCGTGATCGCCGGGTCCTGCACATCCATATAGTTGGAGGTCGCTTCAAAGTTCGCGAGCGGTGTGCCAAGCGCTGTGGACACCGGCATGACTTTCACGCCCTGATACACGAGACCTTTGTCCCATAATTGTTTGACCACCCACCAGATGGACTCCATGTACCAGGCGTCCATGGTTTTGTAGTCGTTGTCGAAGTCGACCCAGCGCCCCAGCCGCGTGATGGTGTGCCGCCACTGCTCGACATAGCGCTGCACAATGGCGCGGCATTCGTCGTTGTAACCGGCCACACCGAGTTCTTCCACAGCCTGCTGAGCCGACATGCCCAGCTGTTTGTCGATCTCGTGCTCGATGGGTAGCCCATGGCAGTCCCAGCCGAAACGTCGCAGCACGTAACGGCCTTTCATGGTCCAGTAACGCGGCACGATGTCTTTAATAGTGCTGCCCACCAGGTGACCGTGGTGCGGTAACCCAGTCGCAAACGGCGGGCCGTCATAGAAAATATAGGGCTTTTTGTCGCGGCGAATCTCTACCGACTTCTCGAACACGCGGCTGTGCTGCCACCGTTTGAGGATGTCGTGCTCCATGTCCACGAAAGAAAACGTCGACTGGCTTTCTGCTGGTTCTGCCATTTTGAACTCAAGCCCTAAATCTGGCGCCGGATTGTACCCGCATTGCCTGCGTTTCCGTAGCGCCTTAGGCTGTGGGGTTGTTCACAACTAAACTTGCAGGGACGAACAAACAGATTGGCATAGAGATTTACCTACCCTTTGGCCAGCTTGTAGCACACATCCTTTCTCAAGCTTGATAAGGAGCACCATGGAACAAATCGTTCAGCTGCACATCGAGAGATTACCGGAAGGGGTGTACCTAGCCACCTCAGATGAGATACAGGGTTTGGTGGCTCAAGGCTGTCGGTTTCGATTTCGACCGTCAGGCTGCTGGTTCCCACGAGATCTGGTTCAACCCCCCGACCCCTGAGGGCACGCTTCGTGCGATCCTCAGACACCGCTGAGGTCTCAACCGACGCTTTTTTGAATGCTTGAGGCCGCGAAATTTAACCGCTAACGTTTGCCACAACTGAATTTAAGGAAACGTTTATGCAGATTGGCGCAGTCATCCCGCACAATGAAATAGGGTCTGATCCCGGTGCGATGAAAGCATTCGCCCAGGGTCTGGAGGCGCAGGGGATTACGCATGCGCTGCTGTACGACCATGTGCTGGGCGCTGACCCCGATCGCCCCGGGGGCTGGAAGGGTGCCTATGATAAGGATGTCGCCTTTCATGAGCCCCTCACGACCTTCGCCTTTCTCAGTGGCGTGACCGAGACACTGGAGTTCATCACTACTGTGTTGATTCTGCCGCAGCGCCAGACCGTGCTGGTGGCCAAACAGGCGGCAGAGGTCGCGGTTCTGTCGAACAATCGTTTTCGCCTGGGCATCGGCACCGGCTGGAATCAGCTTGAATATCAGGGCCTGAACGAAACCTTCGGCAATCGCGGTGCGCGTCAGGCAGAACAGGTTGAGCTGATGCGCAAGCTGTGGAGCGAGGATTCACTCACATTCAACGGTAAATACCACACGATTGATGCCGCCAGCATTCTGCCCCGGCCGAGCAGATCGATCCCGGTCTGGTTTGGCGGCTCACATCCGGCCCTGCTCAAACGCTGCGCGCTACTCGGTGATGGCTGGATTCCCTTGATGGGTGCCAACGACGCAGCGCGCCAGTGCCTGGACACAATGAAGACGCTTCGCGAGGCGGCCGGCCTGAAATGGCAAGGCTTCGGCATTCAGGCACAGGCTCAATATGCCGGTGGAAATCCGGATCGCTGGCACAAACACGCATCAAAATGGGCTGACCTTGGCTGCACGCATCTGGCCATTGCGACCCACAACGCCGGTCCAACCACAGTGGATGGCCATCTGAAGAGGATCGCTGAGTATCAGGACGCGGTCAGCGACGTCGGCTGAGCCTAGTCATCCACCGCCCGCAGAATATCGCCCCCTTCAACCGGGGCCGGTATCTCAACCAGACGCTCGGGGACGTTGTCGTATTCCAGCTTCAACGCCCGGCACATGGTCGCATGCATCTCATACAGGCAGGTGATGTAGGTGAACTCGAGAATTTCTTCGTCCGTAAGATGGCGCTTGAGTTCATCGAATAACCCGTCGGGTGTGCGCCCGCCATCCAACACCAGACAATCCGTATAACCAAGCACAAGCCGTTCAACCTCGCTGAAGCAGCCTGCCGTCTGCCAATACGGTATCGCCTCAATCTGCTCCTCGGTAAAGCCCAGATAGCGCATGGATTTACAGTGTTGCGAGAAAACAAACTGGCTGCCACGCGCATAGCCTGCACGGGTCTGACCCAGTTCACGCAACTTGGGATCCAACTGGCGCTTTTCGCTGCGATAAAAACGAAAACCTTCAACACAGTGATCAAAACAATCTGGTACCAGCGCAAACACGGTCCACCAGTCACCGGGTGTGCCGGTATCGGTGCCGGGTTCTGCGACCGGGTCTCGATCGCCGAACAGGAATTTGTACATGCGTTGAATTTGTTCAGGGGCTTCGTCTCTGGGGACTTCGCGTAGACGTGGCATTGGTGGCCTCCGGTCTTACTGGTGAGGGGACATTAGCATGCACGAGAGAGGGCGGCACGTTCCGGGGGATTGCGTTTGGAGTCGACCCCAGGTCGGGGCGGATAGCCAATTCCAGACCCAGGGCCAACCGAGCGCAGACAATTGACCGCGCCTTCTGCGGGCAACTTCGTGGAGCGAGGGAACCTGTCCGATCCTTCCGGTCGGGGTCGCGGTCGGGGT
>JAQBYL010000440.1 GCA_027622495.1 Pseudomonadota bacterium | reverse complement strand
CCGCCAGTCGGTGTTGCGCGCAAGAGCAGCAATCGATGATGGCAGTCTGATGGACGAGATCTCACCCATTGAGATCATCACCCGCAAAGGCACCAGTGTGGTCACACACGATGAACAACCCGGTCGAAGCGATCTGGAAAAACTGTCAACCCTGCGCCCTGCATTCAAAGCCGACGGCACCATCACGGCGGCCAATTCCAGCTCCATCTCGGATGGCGCAAGCGCTTTGCTCGTGATGAGCGAAAGCCGGCTCAATGGCCGCGAGCCCCTGGCACGAATCGCCGGGCACGCAACCCATTCGATTCATCCGAGCGATTTCACCATTGCACCGGTGGGGGCAATCAGCAAACTGCTTGACCAGCTTGGCTGGTCAAAAGACTCTGTGGATCTGTTCGAGATCAATGAAGCCTTTGCCATGGTGACCATGCTTGCCATGTCGGCACTGAGCCTGGATCACGAACGCGTGAACATCTATGGCGGCGCCTGCGCGCAGGGCCATCCAATCGGTTCCACCGGCTCACGTCTGATCGTGACGCTTGCCCACGCCATGAAGCGGCGCAACCTCAAACGGGGTATAGCGGCATTGTGCATCGGCGGAGGTGAAGCAACAGCGGTGGCACTGGAGCGTCAGTGGTAAAGCTGCCAGTGACCTCCTACAATTTGCGCGCCTGAACAAACGGCCGCCCTTTAAGTGTCCAGACTCCCAGTAATTGTCGGCTTTGGCGGGATTAACCCTGCCGGTCGGGTGTCGTCGAACCATGCCTATCGGCGCATGGTGATCGATCGATTAAGCCCTCGAGAGGCAGCAGATACCTACCAGTCGCTCACGACCCTCATGAATCTTGAGACCGATCCAGCCGATGCTGCCACCCGCTCATACATCGACACACACACCCTGATCCGCAGGATCGAATCTCACGACGTAACCCAGGTTCCGATACAGCGCATCGCATCGCTCAAAACCGAAAGCGATGTTCATGACTTCATCCTCAATCGACGGCACCTCCCTGAAAGTCTGCCTTCCAGTTGGACGGTAACCGATCTCGCTGACGGTGAAGTCCGTGTGCGGGTATCAGGCAACCTGGACGTGCTTTTTCCCGACACCCGGGTGGCGCGTGTATCCAGCGCGGGTCAGGTTCCCACCGGCTTTGACCCGGGAGCGATATACGCATCCCGTAACCATCCACGCGGTCTGCAACTAACCGTTTTCGGTGCATCCGATGCCCTTCGATCCAGTGGCATACCCATCTCGACCCTCAAAGCGCACGTGCGCCCGGATCAGTTTGCCGTGTACTCAGGATCGGCGATGGCGCAGCTTGACGAAGATGGTTATGGCGGCCTGCTGCGCAACCATATGGTCGGCAAACGACCGACCTCCAAGAACACACCACTCGGTCTGCCGGAAATGCCCGGCGATTTCATCAATGCCTATGTCCTGGGATCTGTTGGTGGTACCGCCGGGATCATCGGTGCGTGCGCGACTTTTCTATACAACGTCAAACAGGCCATGGAGGAGATTCGATCAGGCTCAAAGAGGATTGCGCTGGTGGGGAACGCAGAAGCACCGATCCTGCCGGAAGTCATCGAAGGCTACCGGGTGATGGGCGCCCTGGCAGAAGACGAGGCGTTACAGGCCCTGGATGGCACCACCACCACCGATCATCGGCGCGCGTGTCGGCCATTCTCGACGAACTGCGGCTTTACCGTGGCTGAGTCAGCCGTATACGCCTTGATCATGGATGACGAACTGGCTGTTGAACTGGGCGCCAACATTCTCTGCTCCGTGGGCGATGTGTTCGTCAATGCCGACGGATTCAAAAAATCGATTCCGGGACCCGGTATCGGCAACTACATCACTGTCGCCAAGGCGATGGCATCCGCGCGTGCCATCCTGGGTAGTAAGGGTTTAAGAGAAGGCACCTACATGCAGGCGCACGGAACCGGTACTCCGCAGAACCGCGTCACCGAATCCGCGATCCTCAATCAACTGGCAGGTACCTTTGGTGTCTCTAACTGGCTGACGGGTGCGATCAAGGCGTACGTAGGGCACTCCATGGCACCTGCTGGCGGTGATCAGCTGAGCGCCATCCTCGGTGCCTGGAAGCATGGCTGGGTGCCGGGAATAACCACCATCGATCACATCGCTGACGATGTCTTCCACGACAATCTTCACCTTCCAATGGATCATGTGGAAATCGATCCGCAGCAGATGCAGGGTGCGTTCATCAACTCCAAGGGGTTTGGTGGCAACAATGCGACGGGTCTGTTCCTTTCACCATTCGCAACCAGAAAAATGCTGGAGCGGAAATGGGGTAGCGCTGCAATGCGCGAACACGCAGCCAGAAACGAAGCGGTCGCCCGGGCAAGCTCAGATTACGATGCACAAATGCTCAAGGAGACCGTCCCACCGATCTACCAGTTTGGCGAAGGGGTTCTGAGCGGTGAAGATCTGCAGATCGACGAACATCGTATCCGCCTGCCGGGCTTTGAGCTTGCGGTAGAACTGAGCCAGGACAGCCCCTACCCCGATATGCAGATTGACGACTGAGGCATCGACCCGGCAGATCGATTGGCAGTCTTACCTGACTGCTCTTATCTAACCACATCAATGAACTACACCGCTGCCCGGGTCCAGCTCAGCCAGACGTCTCCGGCAGGCTTTGATGACCCCTGCATCCGATGCATTTATGAGTGCAGAAAGGTAGGCATCCTGGGCAACTTCCAGGCGACCCAGCTGCCGCCAGACCTCGCCTCTTTCAAAATGAAAAACTGCTTCGGTGGGAGTGATCGCACACTGGCACTCCAGCATCTCGAGTACCCGCCGCCACTGGCGGTTCTGAGCAAACTGATACTTTACGTTGTTGAGCATTCTGATCGCGATCGCTGCCGAGCCAACCGGTTCGAACACATCATCCGGTGGCTGGTCGCCTTCAATGGCCGCCAGGCGTTCATTTTCGCTGGTGGGCACCATGTCAAAGGGATCGATCAGTGTATTTCCGACCCGGACCAGAAAGTGACCCGGAAAGTTGATGCCATGGGCGGGGCGGCCGCTGAGCCGCGCAACCGCAATCAACAGCACACCAAGGCTTATGGGGATGCCTGTTTTGCGTTTGAGCACATCAGCAATGCAGCTGTTCGAAGGACTGGCATAGTCCCCTCGATTGCCTGCAAAACCGGTCCGGGAAAGGTATTCCCAGGGTTCACCCGTGCACGAGTCTGCCAGGGCCACAACCTGCTCGCGGACGCTCACGGCATTAATTGATGCATCGATCGCCTGGTTGACCAGCAGGGCGGCATCCAGTTCATCACCCGTATCAACGTGATCGAAGGCCGATATCAGGTTGTGTTTCCCATCTTCATGCATGGCCTGAATTCTAGCATCCCGTTTGCGTGTTAGTGTTCGCGGGTTTTACGAAACTCGATATCCGGCCAACGCTCGTTCGTAAGCTGCATATTTGCCCTGGTCGGTGCAAGGTAGGTGAGGTATCCGGCACCATCGACCGCCAGGTTTTCGCGTGCCTTGCTCTTCAACTGCTGCAGCATCTTGTCGTCGGCACATTCCACCCAGCGCGCCGTATACAGCGTAACAGGTTCATAAACACAGCCCGCCCGATACTCTGTTTTCAACCTGTGCGCGACCAGATCGAATTGCAGAACACCGACAGCGCCGACGATCAGTTCATTTCGCAACATCGGCTTGAAGACCTGCGTGGCGCCCTCTTCTGAAAGCTGATCAAGGCCTTTTTCG
>JAQBYL010000439.1 GCA_027622495.1 Pseudomonadota bacterium | reverse complement strand
GTAGTGCAGATGTGCGCCGGTGGCCCAGCCGGTTGCACCCACATAGCCGATCACCTGGCCCTGCCTGACCTTGGCGTTGCGTTTCACCCCGCGGGCAAACTTGGACAGGTGCAGGTATTTAGTCATGAACTGTTCGCCATGCTGGATCACCACATAGTTACCGTTTGCGCTGGTCTGGGAAGCAGTCACGACCTTGCCGTCACCCGAGGCCAGAATCGGCGTGCCGGTGGGTGCAACGTAATCGATGCCGCGATGTGGCATGGTCTTTTTGTGCAGTGGATGATTGCGCTTCAAATTGAATTGCGAACTGATGCGGGAGAATTCCACCGGAGCGCGTAGAAAGGCTTTGCGCATGTTGCGGCCGGTTGGAGTGTAGTAGTCACTCCGGCCGTTCGCATCGGTGTAACGGATGGCTCGATAAATATCATCCTGGTTGACGAATTCTGCGGCCAGAATCTCTCCGTAGCCGATCAACTCGTCACCAAGATAAAGTTCTTCGAACAGCACGTGGAATTGATCACCGGTCCGGATGTCGAGGACGAAGTCCACATCCCATTGAAAAATCTGTGCCAGACGCATGGTCACGCGATCATCCAGACCCACCCGTTGGCTTGCGACGAACAAACTGTGGTCAATCACACCTTGTTTGTATGCCACCGCCCTGTCAGGTTCCTCGATGAGCTCGTGGCCCGTGAACTGATCGCCTACCCGGGTAAATTCGATTGTCTGAATCGGTCCTGGAGAGTATGCGACCTTAACCAGCGCCCCGTCGGGCGAATGGCTCACTGTGAGTTCGTGGCCGGGGAAAATCTCCTTCATGCGTGGCCCGTAGGGCTTGCTGTCGATAAGACGTTGGACCTCTCTGGCTGAGACGCCGAGCTTTTTGAAGATTTTTGCCAGGCTGTCGCCGGGTTTCACCGTGACGGTCTGAGACAGGGTTTCAGCTTCTGCAGGAGCACTGGCGTCGACGACCGCTGGGAGTTCGACCAGAGAATTGAGAACGGCTACAGGGCCTGCTGATTCTGACCGCTCAGCGAGCGCGTCGTTTGCGTCTACGAACGCCGGCGGCGTCACGTTTGAAAGCACGGTTTCGGTGCTGAAGCGATCACCGGTGGTGTCTTCATTGAATTTGGCAATCACGTAGGAACAAAGCCCCACGCCAAGGATTAAAGCCAACGCGAAATGCCTGGCTGGAAAAGCTCCGAGATTCACCTTCTTCGTGTCCTTCCTATCGGTGTAACAGATGGCCAACACAACGCACATTCAGGCTCAGAGGCGTTTGTACCCATCGATATCGCTCTACATCGCATACCCGTGTGGGTCTATTGTGCCCGGGTTTTGCGGATCAAAAGTTGTTCCAAATCTGAAAGTTACGGCTAAATTCAAAATTCGGGATGCCAACTGCCGGCTAGTATAGTCACAGAACCGGTTTTGAGAAGTCTGGAAACATTCATCCCCTGCTACCCCTGACAGTGGGGTTTCGGAGACTGTTTTGGTACATTGCGCGCCCGGCTTCCCGGCTTTAATGCAGATAGATAGACGCTACCATGTCGACCTCGGACCTGATTCAAGAGCTTAAGCTTCGCGGGCTGATCAACCAGACCTCGGACGAGGCCGGCCTTGATGATCACCTTAAAGGTGCCGCGCGCACGGTTTATTGTGGGTTTGACCCTACCGCGCCAAGCCTGCACATCGGCAATCTGGTCCCACTGTTTGCCCTGCGACGTTTTCAACTGCATGGCCATCGACCGCTTCTGCTGGTAGGTGGAGCAACTGGAATGATCGGCGATCCATCTCACCGCAGCGACGAGCGCCACTTAAACGATGCTCAAACGGTTGCGAACTGGGTCACAAGTATCCGCTCACAGGCTGAACAGTTTCTTGAGTTCGAAGGCGATGCCGCAGCCAGGGTTGTGAACAACCTTGATTGGACCGCATCGATGGACGTGATCAGTTTTCTGCGTGATATCGGAAAGCACTTTTCCGTGAATGCGATGATTGCGCGCGACAGCGTTCGCAGTCGTCTTGAGCGCGACGGCGACGGGATCACCTACACCGAGTTCAGCTATGTGTTGTTGCAGTCAATGGATTTCATGCACCTCGCGAAGCAATATGATTGCACGGTCCAGATCGGTGGGAGTGACCAATGGGGGAACATTGTTTCCGGCATGGATCTGACTCGTCGTGCACTGGGTAAGGAAGCGTATGCATTGACGGTTCCGCTGATTACCAAGGCAGACGGAACCAAATTCGGAAAGACTGCAGGTGGCGCGGTCTGGTTGGATCCGGCGAAAACATCACCGTACAGTTTTTACCAGTTCTGGCTCAATACTTCTGACGATGATGTAGTTCACTTCCTGAATGTGTTTACTTTTCTTGACCTCGGCAGAATTGATGACATCAGTCGACTGGTTAAACAGGCGCCGGAAAAGCGCGAAGGACAGGAGTTGCTCGCCAGCGAAGTAACCCGTCTGGTGCATGGTGAGGAGTCGCTTATCTCAGCACGCGCGATCAGCCAGGCTCTTTTTGGTGGGGATTTGACCAGTCTTGGTGAGAAAGAACTGGAGCAGCTTCAGCTTGATGGCATGGATTCGACTCTGGTGCGAGGCGCTGTGGGGTTGACTGCCGCTCTGGCAGAAACCGGTCTCGCGCCCTCCAGAGGGGCTGCCCGTAAACTCGTTCAAAGCAATGGCGTCCAGGTCAATGGCCAGATTCAAAACGATATAGACCGCGAACTCGATTGGTCGGATGCACTGGCCGGCCGCTTCTATTTGATCCGTCGAGGGCGCAAAAACTGGCACCTGCTGGTGCGTGAGAATGGCTGATTTGAGGCATTAAAAATAATTTACATTAGGGCTTGCCAGCCTTAAGTCCCTCCGTATAATACGCATCCCTTGCCTCGGGGCACATTGCTTCGACGGACGCTCTTTAACAGTTAAAAAGTTGATTGCGATAGGAAGTACGACTCTTCTTATTGCGACAAGCCATTCGTGTGGGAACACGTAATTCGTTTGAGAGATTTTGGATATCGCCGCAAGGCGAGATTCGAAGTCAATCGATAAAAGAGAGCCAATGACAAAACAAGTCGAGGCTTTGATCCGTTAATCATTCCCCAGGTAACTGGGTGTGGTGGCTTAAAGCTGCGGTTAAACGCAGATTCAGGTTTCGGAAAGAAGTTTTGCAAATCTTCAATTGAAGAGTTTGATCATGGCTCAGATTGAACGTTGGCGGCACGCCTTATACATGCAAGTCGAACGAGAAAGCACTTCGGTGCGAGTACAGTGGCGGACGGGTGAGTAACGCGTAGGAATATGCCTGATAGTGGGGGACAACTCGGGGAAACTCGAGCTAATACCGCATACGCTCTTCGAGTCTTCGGACAAAAGGAGGAAAGTGGGGGATCTTTAAGACCTCACGCTATCAGAGTAGCCTGCGCTGGATTAGCTAGTTGGTAGGGTAAAGGCCTACCAAGGCGACGATCCATAGCTGGTCTGAGAGGACGATCAGCCACACTGGAACTGAGACACGGTCCAGACTCCTACGGGAGGCAGCAGTAGGGAATCTTGGGCAATGGGCGAAAGCCTGACCCAGCGATGCCGCGTGTGTGAAGAAGGCCCTAGGGTTGTAAAGCACTTTCAGTCGTGAAGAAATCCCTGAAATTAATACTTTCGGGGTTTGACGTTAGCGACAGAAGAAGTACCGGCTAACTCCGTGCCAGCAGCCGCGGTAATACGGAGGGTACGAACGTTAATCGGA
>JAQBYL010000438.1 GCA_027622495.1 Pseudomonadota bacterium | reverse complement strand
CGAGCCCGCGGAAAGTGCATCGATCGCAAAACCGACAGTATGCCTTCTGAGCTAACCTTTGGAGAAACGCGCGCTAAACCAACCCCGCACCCCGCGCCCACTTATACTTAGCACCCAACACCGCAACTGGTTTTTCCGCTTCGTAGGGATACGCCAGAATGTTGCGATCCAACAGGTAACGGCAAGCCTCTTCAATTTCCACATCCCCAACAAGCGAGGCAACGATCGGCTTATCAATTCCTTTACTACGCGCCTTTTCCACAGCGTTCCCCAGCAGTTCAGCGAACACCATTGGCGGGGTGATGATGGTGTGCCAGTACCCCAGAATCAATGCATGCACCCGCTCATCGTTCAAACTCAGGTCAATGGTAGCCGCGTATGTGCTGGGCGGCTCCCCACCGGTTATATCCACTGGATTACCCGATGCACCGAAAGGCGGAATGAACGCCTTGTAGGCTTCATCCAGATCCGGCGGCATGGTCATAAGTGTCAGATCATTATCGATGCAGGCATCCGCCAGCAACACACCTGACCCGCCGGCCCCGGTCAGAATAAGCACGTTTTCCCCCTTAGGGGTAGGCAGGATCGTCAACCCGCGGGCGAATTCCAGCATTTCGTTCAGACTTCGCGCGCGGATCACACCACTCTGTTTGAGGATCGCTTCGTAAACCCGGTCATCACCCGCCAGAGCACCGGTGTGCGAACTTGCTGCCTTTGCTCCACTCGCGGTGCGTCCGGCTTTCAGAACCACTACCGGTTTGGTTTTGGTCACCCGTTGGGCGACCTCGGCAAAGCCGCGCCCGTCTTTCAGATCTTCTACATGCATCGCGATGACGCTGGTGTTGGGATCCTGTTCAAAGAAAATCAGCAGATCGTCTTCATCGATATCGGACTTGTTGCCCAGACCAACGATTGCCGACACACCCATCTTGGCTGAGCGGCTGAAGCCGATGATCGCCATCCCCACACCGCCACTTTGCGATGACAGAGCCACCGCACCTTTCTGATCGTAAGGCGTACAGAACGTGGCGCACAGATTGTGGTGGGTGTAGTAAAAACCGTAGATGTTGGGCCCCATCAACCGGACATTGTTAGCCCGCGCAGCCGCAACCACCTCCGCCTGCAGTTCATGTTCGCCGATTTCAGCAAAACCGGAAGGGATCAGTATCGCACCCGCAATCCCTTTGGCCCCCACTTCAGCAAGCACGCCGGCCACGAAACGGGCAGGGATGCAGAAGATCGCGATGTCGATCTCAGCGGGCACGTCGGCCACGCTGGCGTAGCATTTGTGGCCCAGAATTTCTGTTGCCTTCGGGTGAATGGGGTACAGCCCCCCTTTGTAACCGCCATCGATGAGATTGCGCATCACCGAGTTACCAATCTTGCCGTCTTCTGCCGATGCGCCGATCACCGCAACACCTGCCGGGCGCATGATCCGCTCCATGGCGGCGCGGATGGCAGTTTCGTCCCGTTGTGAGGCAGCCCTGGTGAGCGAGAAGTCGAGCAGAATGCGCAGATCGACGGCGGTCGCGCCATCACTTGAAGCAAACACCGGATTCAGATCGAGCTCGCTGATTTCCGGAAAGTCGCTGACGAGTTGCGACACCGAGCAGATGACCTCGGCAAGGGCTGCCTTATCGGCAGCCGGTTGACCGCGGACGCCGTCGAGGATCTTTGCCGCTTTGATCTCACTGATCATCGCTTGAGCCTGGGCCTGATCGGTGGGTGCCAGCCTGAAGGTCACATCTCCAAGCAGTTCCACCAGAATGCCGCCCGCGCCGAACGCCACCAGCTTGCCAAAAACCGGGTCGGTTACGGCTCCGATGATGACTTCCTGCCCACCACTGCACATCTTCTGCAACACCACGCCGTCAATGACTGCATTCGAATGATGGGCGCCCACGTTACGAAGCAGCTGCCCGTAAGCCTCCACCGCCTGTGCTGCGCTGTTGATGCCGGTAATCACCCCTCCAGCATCGGTCTTGTGCAGGATGTCGGCGGATTCGATCTTCAAGACCAGCGGATAACCGACCTGATCGGCCAGATCGCTCACCTCATCTACGTTGCGTGCGAGGCTGGTGGGAGGGCAGGGGATGTTGTATGCGGCGGCCACATCCAGTGCATCCAGCGTAGCAAGGCTCGCGCGCCCCTGCGCACGGGCTTTATCCAGAATACTTCTGACTCGATCTTGATTGCTCATTTGAACTCCCTTCGCGCTGCGTTAGAGACTACACTAGATCGAATAGTGGTCGATAGATTCAACGAAGTTCAACAAGGGGAGGAGCGTATGGCAGCCATAAATGGGGCAACACTGCTGGCAAGAAGTCTCAAACAACAGGGTGTCGATTACATGTTCGGCATCATTGGATTTCCGGTACAGGAAATCGCATCAGCCGCGCAGGCTGCTGGAATTACCTACATCGGCATGCGTAATGAACAGTCTGCCAGCTACGCAGCGCAAGCAGCCGGTTATCTCACCGGCCGAACTCAGGCCTGCCTGGTGGTATCCGGTCCTGGTGTGATTCATGCGTTTGCCGGGCTCGCCAATGCACAGCAGAACTGCTGGCCGATGATCCTGATTGGCGGTGCATCGCCCCTGTATCAGAACGGTATGGGCGCCTTTCAGGAAGAAAATCAGGTTGCTCTGGCAGCCCCCTACTGCAAATTCGCCCACGGCGTTGAGCATGTGCCACGCATCCCGTTCTATGTGGAGACCGCCATCCGCAAATCCCGCTACGGTCGACCGGGTGCGGTGTATCTGGACATGCCGGACGACATCATCCGCGGCAAGATCGAAGAAGATGACGTGGTGGCTGCAGCGACCCTGGGTGATGCACCCCGGGCACAGGCGTTGAATGATGATGTAGAAGCTGCCTTGTCAGTGCTCGAATCCGCAGAGCGGCCGCTGGTTGTAGTGGGCAAGGGCATGGCCTGGTCGCGTGCCGAGAATGAGATCCGTGAGTTCATCGAGCGGACCCAACTGCCGTTTCTGGCCTCACCCATGGGCAAAGGCATTCTGCCCGATGATGATCCGTTGTCGGTCGGCGCGGCGCGCAGTACCGCTCTCAAAGAGGCTGACGTGGTGTTCCTGATGGGCGCCAGGCTCAACTGGATCATGCATTTCGGTCTGCCACCGCGGTTTGCACCTGGCGTGCGGATCATTCAACTCGACATCCACCCTGAAGAAATCGGTACCAACGTGCCTGCCGAGGTAGCGTTGATCGGCGACGGCAAGGCGGTGGTCGAACAGCTCAACCGGGCACTCGATGAACGCCAGTGGTTTTTCCCGGCCGAATCAGCCTGGCGCGAAACCATCAGCGGCAAAGCGCGGGAGAACCTCGACGCCGTAAAACAGATGGCCGACGACGACAGCAAACCCATGAACTACTACCGTGCCTTCCGCGACATCGAGGAATGGCTGCCGGAAGACGCGATCATCATTGGCGAAGGTGCCAATACCATGGACATCGGCCGGACTCAGATGGCCAACCGGTCAGCCCGGCATCGCCTGGATGCAGGCAGCTACGGCACCATGGGGATCGGTCTAGGCTTCACCATTGCGGCAGCGGTAGTTCATCCAGACAAACCGATTATTGCGGTTCAGGGCGACAGTGCGTTTGGTTTTTCTGGTATGGAGCTCGAGACTGCCTGTCGTTATAAGCTGCCGATCAAGATCGTTGTGTTGAACAACGGCGGCATCGGCGGAGGCATGGAGAAGCTGCCCACCGATAAACCGATCCCCCCCGGTGTGCTGACCCCC
>JAQBYL010000437.1 GCA_027622495.1 Pseudomonadota bacterium | reverse complement strand
TTTCAAAAGCCCGCCGATTACCCTGCGCGCGCGCTGGCAGATGGCCGCCAGATCCGGCAAATCGTCGGCGCTTGTTGGCATATGGGGATCCGTCATAACAATCTGCATGTTCCTTGGATGCGCAGGCGCGCTAAAAGGTTTAGCCGGTTGGAGTGGACCATACCCGACGATATTACGCCTGATCAGGCCCTGGGGCGGTTACCTCAGCGGCAGATCGGGTGGACCTGTCCGCTCGGCACAGTTCGTCTATGATGCGTTGCGTGCGTACCCTGCTGACATTCAGCCTGACAGCAATTCTGGCCTATCTGGCGGTCTGTACGCTGCTTTTTGCGTTCCAGGAAAAACTGCTGTTTTTCCCGCGCCCGAACAATGCAAGTGTCGCCTCGGTGCTGAAACCCTGGCGGGTGGAAATAGTACACAAATCAGTGACCTTGCAGGGCTGGATCGTTTCGCCGGCGATGCCGGGTGCGCGGCCTCTGATCTACTACTTTGGTGGTAATGCTGAAGATGTGTCACAGGTTGCCCTGACTGCAGCACAGCGTGCGGACATCAATCTGGTGGTCATGAACTTCCGTGGCTATGGAGGTTCGCAAGGTGTGCCCTCAGAACGGCTGTTGTTTGAAGATGCCCTGCTGGTGTTCGATCAGACCCATGCCAGCATCCCTAACAATGGCCGGGTAGTGGCCATGGGACGAAGCCTCGGCACCGGTGTCGCCGTGCACCTGGCAGCCCAGCGGCCCATTGATGCGCTGGTGCTGGTGACGCCCTATGACAGCATCGTCGATGTGGCGCAGGGCCACTATCCGTTGCTCCCGGTAGCGCCATTGTTGAAGCACCGCTTTGCGTCAATTGAGCGCATCGCGGACGTAGCGATACCTGCGCTGTTTCTGGTTGCAGAGCGCGATTCGGTGGTGCCCCGGAAACATGCGCTCGCGCTCGCCGATGCCTGGCAGGGTCAGGTGACGTGGAAGGAGCTGGCTGGAACGACACACAACACGGTCCACAGCGCCACGGACTACTGGCCGCTCATCATGGGTTTTCTGAAATGACTTGCACTCAGTGCGAAGCCTGCCGCGCCAGATCTTCGAGCCGGGTTCTGGTGATCTCGTCGGCGGGATAGAAAGTCTCGACGCTGAGTTCTTCAATGGTCACATTCTGCGGCGCACCGAAGTGGGCCATCATGGTGAACATCCGGTAGCGGGTGCCATTCACCTCCATCTCCATGTTGATGGCGGGTGCAGGTGCCGCGGTCCAGCTTGGCTGCTGCCAGTGATCGGGTGCGTCCGGATGAGTGAGAATTTCGCGAACCAGGATCGGCAGCAATGGGTCGTTCGGGTTCACCACCAGTGCCCGTCTTGCCCGCTGCAGAAACGATCCCACGAGTTCCTGCCAGTTGCAGATGTAGGGTTTGAGGGCCTTATCACTGAGGCACAGACGGGCGACCTGAAACTCCTGAGGCGAGCCGATGGCAACCAGAGCGGCAAATGGATCGATGAAGAGCGAAAAGAACCGCAGCATGGCCTGGTTGGCCATCACCATGTTCCAGCGTCCGTCCAGCACCATGGCGGGGTAGGGTTCGTGATGCTCGATGGCCATCGTTAACGCCGTTCTGAAGAGCGCAATAGCTTCGTCGTCCAATGGCGCTTCCCGGTAGGCGGGGCTGAACCCTGCGCTGTGCAGCAGCGCATTGCGTTCGCGAAGCGCACGTCCAGCGAGTCTGACAGAGCCAGAATCATGCCTCGGCTCGGCTGCGAGCGGCCGGTTTCCAGAAAACTGATGTGCCGCTGAGAAATGCCGCTATGGGTCGAGAGTTTGAGTTGGCTCATGCGGCGATGTTGCCGCCATGACCTTAAAACTGAGCCGAAATCCAGCCGCCGTTCACTCGTTTCAGGGTGCATTTTCTGATGACCTTAAGCGCGATTCATGTGGGCATTTTAGGGGGTGGCCCCACAAAAACCATTACGTGGGAAGTAATTGGATTGATTACTCAACGGGCTAGCATGCACGGATCATCAATTCATACGGAAGACTTGAAATGAAAAATCTGTACCTCGTTCTTGCCATCGCTGGTGCAGTCGTACCTTACGTATTCTTCATCGAGTTTTTTGCAGTGGAAGGACTCGCATTGCCCTCGTTCATCGGCGGGCTGTTCGCCAACGGGGCGGCGGGTGGTTTTACCTCGGACCTTCTGATCACCTCGCTCACTTTCTGGATATACCTCTTCAGCCGCAGTCAGGGCCCGAAAGCCTGGCCCTTTGTGCTGATCAATCTGACCATCGGTTTAAGTTGTGCGCTGCCGTTGTATCTGTACATCGTGACCCCCCACTCAGAACCTCTGCCCGCGTCGCTCTGATCGTTTGCATTGCCAGGCCTGGCTGCATACAGTGGCTGTGAACCATTCCGGGGGGAAAGGAAGGCATGGCGTTATCCAGGTTGAGTCGGTCCATCAAGGGCAAGGTCGCCGTCGTAACCGGTGCTGCGAGCGGCATGGGTGCTGCAACAGCCAAGTTGTTCGCAGATGAAGGGGCCAAAGTCGCCGCGCTGGACCTGAATGCAGAACCACTGGCGGCGCTGGTGGCAGAGATTGAAGGGGCGGGTTATCCGGTGCGCGGCTGGAGTGTTGATCTGGCGGATGGCGACGCCATCAAGAAGGTGTTCGCAGAAATTGCCGACCACTTTGGCGGCATCGACATCCTGGTCAACAACGCCGGTATTTCGATCCCGACGACCATCGACAGCGACGACTTTGAAAACGCCTGGGACAAAAGCCTTAGTGTGCTTTTAACTGCGCATACACGAACCATTCGAGCTGCCCTGCCACATCTGCGGAAATCCGACGGCGGCCGGATCGTCAACATTGCTTCTACCGAAGGTCTGGGGGCCACCAGATTCGGCAGCCCCTACACCGCTGCCAAAACCGGTGTGATCGGTCTCACCCGGTCCCTGGCGGTTGAACTGGGCCCTGAGGGCATCACGGTCAACTGCATCTGCCCCGGACCGATCAGGACCGGCATGACCGAGGCAATCCCTGAAGAAAATAAAAAGGAATTTGCCCGTCGACGGGTTGCGCTCAAGCGCTATGCCGACCCGGAAGAAGTTGCCCACGGCACATTGAGCCTGGTGCTTCCGGCGGCCAGTTTCATTACCGGTGTCACGTTGCCGGTGGATGGTGGTCTGACAATCAAGAACGCCTGACCGGGTGCACGACTGGAGCAGTACTCGCGATGGCTGAAAGTGCATTGACTAAATTAGCTGTGCCGGATCGCGTGTCCTGGCGAACGGTGTTTGCGTACGGATCTCCGGGGATCGGCGCAGGGTACATGTACCTGTTGCTGAACCTCTATGTCATGAAGTTTTCAACCGACGTGTTATTGATCGCGCCGGCTGTGATGGGTCTCATCTTCAGTGCGTCGCGTATCTGGGACGCGGTGTCCGATCCGCTGGTCGGCTATCTCAGTGACCGCACCCGGCTGAAGTTTGGTCGCCGACGCAGTTGGATACTCGCAAGCGTAATCCCGATTGGCATCGGGTTCGTGATGGTCTTCAGCCCGCCAGAAGGCCTGACCAATGGTCAGCTCACCGCCTGGATGGCCATTGCGATCATCGGCTTTTATTCGGCCATGACACTGTTCTTTGTCCCGCACCTTTCGCTTGGTGCTGAACTTTCCATCAACTACCACGAGCGCAGTCGGCTGTTCGGCATCCGCCACGCGTTTTTTACCTTCGGCAGTATTCTTTCGCTGATCAGCATGCAGATCCTGATCACCGCCGAGGCACAAGGTGAAGCTGCGGTTCGT
>JAQBYL010000436.1 GCA_027622495.1 Pseudomonadota bacterium | reverse complement strand
CTGCATGGAGGTCGCACGCGCCTCCTGTTCACCTGCCAGACCCGCTGTGATCCCCGGATAGCTTGCAAGGATTCGAGGCACTGACTCGGCGAGCAGGCTGGCCACGATCGCTTCTGGACTGGTTGTTGTGCGATCAACTTCCGCGGTAACGTTCACCACCCGCCGTCCGTCCAGACGGTTGATGGTGGAAAAACCACGCCCTAACTCAAAGCTCGCAACGCTGGTGAAGGGCACCTCGATCCCATCCCGGGTCCGAATGCGCATGTCTTCCAGATTGCCAATGGAACGCCGTTCAGAAACTGGAAATCGAACCATCACCCGCACGTCATCCTGACCGCGCTGAACCCTTTGTGCTTCGGCACCATAGAAGGCTGCGCGAACCTGCTCGGCCAGATCACTCAAGGTCAGCCCCCAGTTTCTGGCTTCGGGCAGCAGGGTCAGTTTGATTTCCTGTTTTCCTGCACGGAAGGAATCCGATATATCAAAAACCCCATCGTAGCGGCTCAACTCAACCCGCAGCTCTGCAGCCGCTGCCCGTAACTGGTCAACATCCCGACCTGCGAGTTGCAGATCAACAGCACTTCCTGCACTGAACTGATCTGAGTTGAACGTGAGCTTTACGGCGTCCGGTATGGAGCCCACAAGCTCACGCCAGCGATCTCCCACCGCGCGGGAAGTCACCCCGCCACGATCATCCTGGCCAATCAACTCCAGGGCGATTTCTGCGTTACTGCTGTTGCCTGGACTGATGGGTCTGGGCGGCCCGCCTTTTTCCAGATGCGTGCCGATGCTGGTCAACACAGCTTTCACCCGACTGGGTGCACCGGGGGGCAAATCCGCGTCGAGTTCGGTCCGGATCTGATCTGCCGCTTTTTCAATGATTTTGACTGCTTCAATGGTTTCCTGGACTGCTGTGCCATCGGGCATTTCCAGCGTTGCGTACACCACATCGCCTTCAACACCCGGGAAAAAACTGATCACAATCCGACCACTGGTGATCATGCCGACCACCAGGAGCAGAACTGCGAGGCCAATAGCACCGGTCAGATAGCGCCTGCGCAGGGCTTGTTCCAACCACAGTTTGTATTTGTGCATGGCAAAGTTTTCCAGACCTCTGGATAACCAGTCCTGCAGGCGAGTCCAGGCCAGCCCGATCCCGGAAGAACTTTCCTTGTGATTACGATGAGCAAGATGAGCGGGAAGAATCAGTTGTGACTCGGCAATCGAAAACACCAGGCTGATCATGACCACCCAGCCAATAGAGCCAAAGACGTCTGCCATGCGACCACTGGCGATAACCAGCGGAAGAAAAGCTGCCATTGTTGTGAGTACACCAAAGATGACCGGCACCGAGACCTCTCTGGTGCCGTCAATGGCCGCGCCAATTGGAGACTTGCCCATCTGTTCATGGGCGTACACGCGCTCTCCTACCACGATGGCGTCATCGACAATGATGCCGAGCACCAGAATGAACGCCATGACGCTGAGAGTACTGATTTCCATGCCAACGTACGGGAACACGGCCACCGCCCCCAGCATGGCGATGGGAATTCCAGCCGCAACCCACATGGCCAGCCGAAAGCGCAGGAACAGGGCCAGGATCAGCAGGACCAGCAACAGACCGCCACCACCCGTGGCAAGCAGGCTGTCGATGCGGTTGCGCAGGATCGAAGATTCATCCTGCCAGATATTGACCGTGACGCCAGGAGGCAGGCGCGGTTCCAGCGTCTCTACGTATTCCGAGACCAGGGTCGCTATGTCGATAATGTCTTCTATACCGATGCGCGCGACCTTGACGACTACCGCAGGAGATCCGCCGAGCCTGGCAGCCAGGTCTCCTTCCGCAAAGCCATCCACAACATTGGCTAACTCATCGAGGTAAACCTTACCGCCATCCGGAAGGGTGAGCACGACAATGTCTTCAAAATCCCGTGCAACATATGCCTGTCCTTTGGTTCGCAACAGGATTTCACCACCCGCGGTTTTGATATTGCCGCCGGGCAGATCAAGGGAGGTGGTGCGCACAGCCTGGACGACTTCGTTGAGTGTCATGCCATGCCGGCGGAGGGTGTTCTCAGAGACTTCGATGGATATCTCGTAGGGTCGCACATAGGCGAGTTGCACCTGCGAAATGCCGGGGATGAGAGAAATCTCATCGCGCACCTGTATCCCGAATTCTTTGAGCGCACGTTCGCCGATGTCGCCGGAAATCACCAGGTCCATCACACCATGGCGGATGACAGACTTCGAAACGATTGGTTTTTCCGTCTCTTTAGGGAAGGTGTTGATACCATCGACCTTGCTCTTGATCTCGTTCAGTGCCGCAATGGCGTCAACGTCTTCCGTCAACTCCACCATCACCGTGCACAGACCTTCGCTTGCGATGCTGCGTATCTTGTCGATCCCGGCAGTGCCCTCAACTGCTTCTTCGATCCGTATGCAAACACCTTCTTCTGCTTCTTCAGGCGCGGCACCAAGATAAGGCACACGGATCGTCACCATTTCCTGGTCGATATTGGGGAACGTCTGCTGATGCACGGTGAGCAGCGCAAGGATCCCGCCCAGGATCAGAATCGTCATGAGTAGATTGGCAGCAACAGAGTTACGCGCAAACCAGGCAATCGCGGTGTGCATCGGTTTCTCCTATATCCCTATATGACCCGCGCGCGCGGTTCTTCGTTTACTGGTTCAACCAACATGCCTTCAAATGCAGTCTGGATAACAGACACACAAACACGCTCGCCACTGACGAGACCGGCCTTGATCAGAACTTCATCGCGATACAGACGCAACGGTTCCACTTCGCGAAAACGCAACCGGTTCTCGTTGTCGATGATCAGTACCTGGTTGCTGTTTCGCAGGGCGTTGCGCGGCAGAATGATGACGTCCTCGGCCTGCACACCTTCAATGCTTGCTTCAACATAAAGCCCAACCTGCAGCGGGATTCCATCGCTTAAGTTTTTTACCCGGGCGATCACATGCACCATGCGGCTGCGCCGATCAATCTCGGCTTCCGTTCGAACAATTTCTCCCTGCCAGGTATAGGTCTCACCGGCATAGTCTGCAGACAGAACCACTTTCGGGCGAAGCTCCTCCGGCAACAGACCGCGCCGCAGACTGAACGGCAGAGCCAGATAAGCGAGCTGTCGGTCTGCGATCGGCAGACGGACCTCCACATAGTCGGTGGCGTAGATTTTGGCCACCACCGATCCGCGCTGAACGAACTGACCAATGTCGACGGCTTCGCTGCGCACCACCCCATCAAAGGGCGCCACGATCTGCGTTCGCGCCAGATCCCTGGTCGCCTGCTCGAGGGCGACGCGCAGATCATTCACTCTGGCCTGTGTTACCCGATAGGTGCGTCGTGCGTCTTCCATCGCAGATCGGCTAGCCAGTTGTCTGCTCTCCATTTCTCGCAGACGTTCGTACTCAAAGTGGGCGTGCTCATGCTCTGCCTTGGCTTGCGTCACCATGGATGCAGCACGGGATTCGGTTGCGCGGTGATCGGCATCATCCATCCGTAACAGCACATCACCTTTGGCAAAGTAGCCCCCTGCAACCAGCGAAGGCGAAACCTCCACCACCCGGCCTGCCACCTCGGGGATCAGATCCGTTTCGGTGTTCGGCATCACGCTGCCTTGTGAGTTGACCGTGAGTCTGGTGAGTTTGGCCTCAACGGTCATCGATCGCACGGCCAGGGGCTTAGGCGTAGATGCGCTGGGTTCAAGACTAGGTGCCGTGGCCATCAGGGTGATTGTTCCCAACACCGAGGCCAGCACAACGGCGGTGGCAAGGAGGATTTCCCGTTTCATG
>JAQBYL010000435.1 GCA_027622495.1 Pseudomonadota bacterium | reverse complement strand
ACTCTCACCTGGGGCGACCCGTCGGTTTACCTCTGAGATCCTCCGGCAGATGCTCGTGAAAATTCAGTGTCGAGAGTTCCGGTTTGTCATCCGCGCCGTGAAACGTGATTTCGGTGATAGCCGAGTTATGCATGATGTACTGGTGCCCGAACGCCGGTGTGCTGTCCATCAGCCGGGCTAACAGGTGAGCAATCGCAGCGCCATGGCTTACAAAGATAATATTTTCACGGGGATGCTGCGCTCTGATTTCCTCCAGAACGCTTGCCATGCGATCAGCCAGCTGGTTAGGCGATTCACCGTTGTGGCCGGAAAAATTGTCATCTTCGATGGAGCGCCTGGCAAAACCAACCTCATTCAATTCCTGGTAGGTGATGCCTTCCCAATCACCGAGAAAACCTTCAACAAGATTGTCGTGCGTTTTGATCGGAAGCCCAAGGGCCTGGGCGATGTACTCACCGGTATGGTGCGCGCGTGACAGCGGGCTGGTGTACACGCGGTGATATTTTGTGCTCCAGCCGCGCAGCATCGCCGCGGTACTCTGCGCCTGACGGATGCCGCGGTCATTCAGCGGGGATTCCGTTTGACCATGGGCGATCTGTTCTGAATTACCGACAGTCTCGCCGTGCCTCACGAATAGAAATTGTTGTTTTTCTGACATTCCTTCGACACCTTCTTTTACTGGTCTGTCTCTTTATCTATCCTTGCATGTGCGATCGACCGGTGTCGTGTTAGAACTTCAATCGTTGCAGCACAACATCGAACTCAGCCGCCGATTTCTGAAACACAGTCTCAACACTGGAACTGACCAGATTCTCCTGCAGATAAGGCTCTATAGATTTTTCATCGAATGGACCCAGGCTGGTCAGTTCGATCTCGGCAGTAAAACCATTGACCACCGGCAACAGAACAACCGAATCGATCTGAAAGCTGGAACGTTTCAGTTCGGCTTCAAAATCGATCCGGTTTTCCTTGGTGCTGTTCACGCCTTTGATCAGATAGCGCACTGTGCAGCAGCCCCCCGCCATCAGTCAGCGGGACGTGGTTCTGGTGGCGAGATGCTCGCCACTTCGTGAAACAGCGCCCGCCTCCGGAAACAACCGATCGCAGACGTTGATGTTCAGTTCTGAGCCTTCAGAGGTAGCGCAAATGCCTGGCCTTCGGCGTTCTCAATACTGATCGTGAAGTCGTCGCCAACCAGCGAGTAACCCAGGCTTTTCATACCGCCACCCTCATCGGTTGCGACAAACCGCACGCTCTGATCACCCTGTTCAGCCAGCACCATTTTCTGCGGACCAGGTGTGCGGGGCGAGAACCCCGGGTTCCATTGCTGCAGACGCAACACCAGGGTATCTGCCTCTTCTTCAATCACGATCAGCTCGACCATGCTGGTTTTGCCTGCGCCAGTCATGCGAACCAGCGACGCGATGGCGCCATCTCTCGGTTCTATCCAGTTTTCCTCCAGCGTGCCCGGTCCCACCGGGCCGGAGTAGGTTCCGCTCATCCAGGCAAGCGATGCGACGGTGGTGCCGTCTCCGGCGTGGGCAGACCCGGCCAGAAGGCAGGCGACGAACAGGAGGGCGTTGGATTTATGCATGGTATTTAAGCCTTGGTTGGTTTTTTGCCTACTCTACCTCGGATCGGGCCGGGAGCCGAATGCCCATTACAGCTGCCCTTTAGCCCGGCAGTTCCCCTGCGAATTGCCACTTTGCGGTTTTCCAACCTGCGCGGGCCCTTTAGAATGATCGGCTTTCCGTAACGACAATTGAGGGGATGGCATGGGTTTATTGGATGACAAAGTAGCACTGGTAACGGGCGCAGGGGGTGGTCTCGGCCGGTCCCATGCGATGTTGCTGGCAAGCCATGGGGCTGCGGTGGTGGTGAATGATCTGGGTGGATCCCGGGATGGCACGGGCGCCGGCTCATCCATGGCAGATAAAGTGGTAGGCGAAATCAAAGCAGCCGGTGGTCGCGCGGTGGCCAACTATGGTTCTGTGACCAACGAGGCCGATGCCAAGGCCATGGTCAAAACTGCGGTGGACAGCTTTGGTCGCATCGACATTGTGGTGAATAACGCAGGGATCCTGCGCGACAAGTCGTTCAAGAACATCTCCAACGAAGAGTGGGATCTGGTTGTTGACGTGCATCTGCGTGGCAGCTACCTGGTCACCAAAGCGGCGTGGGATCAGATGCTTGCGCAGGGTCAAGGAGGACGGATCATCAATACGTCATCCACCTCCGGTCTGATCGGGAATTTCGGCCAGGCCAACTATGGTGCTGCCAAAGCAGGCGTTGCCGGGATGACCCGGGTGCTGGCGCTTGAAGGAATGAAGTACGGCATCACTGTGAACACCCTGGCACCGGCTGCCTTTTCGCGGATGACCGAAGACATCATGCCGGAAGGGGTGGAGGAACGTCTGGCGCCAGAAAAAGTGTCGCCGATCGTTGCCTGGTTATGCACGGATGACGCCAAGGATGTCACCGGTCGACAGTTCTGCGCAGGGGGCAACCGGGTCACGCTGCTGTCCTGGCAGGTCACCGATATCGCCACCGATCGCGATGGTATGGATGCCCCCTGGACAGTGGAGGAGCTCGGTGAAAAGATCGCTGCAAGCAAACCCAACTGGCCAAAACTGCTGAAACCGATGGAAGTCTGATCGTTCGGGATCAAGCCCCCCGCAATCGGGCCAGCAGGTCTGCGTGGTCGTCATCGCGCAGACCCGCGACGGTAAACCCGGTCCTGCTGATGATGTCGCCGAGGCGTTGTTTCATTTTATCGATGACCTCGGCGGGTTCACCGACGATGGCGATGGTGTGCAGTATCTCGTCGCTGATCAGCGCCGCCATGTCGGCCTTCTGTTCGCGTTTGTTCAGGGCATTGAGTTCAGTCTGCAGATCGCCCCAGCCATGCAGGTCGAAGACCGGCCGGTAGGCTTCGGTACTTCCGTAGAACGCAATGCGATCGCGTGCCGCATCGATTGCTCTGTTGATCTCCTGCTCATTGGCACCGGTTGCAATAATCGGTGCGTAGTCGAGTTCAAACTGATCGAGCGTACGGCCACCGGTGGCCAGACCCTGTTCTATGGCCGGTAAGGTAACCTCGCGGATGTAACGCTCGGACGAAAACGGATGCATCATCATTCCATCGGCGATTTCTGCGGCGATCCGAGTCATCAACGGACCCGTAGCAGACAGGATGATGCGCGGTTTACCAGCAGAAATGTTGGTCGGCGTGAAGGTGCTGGGCATCAATGTGTGGGTGTAGTACTCGCCGTTGTAGGCCAGGCGTTCGCCGTCATACCAGCATCGGAAGATCGCCTGCATGGCCTCGATGAATTCGCGCATCTGGGCGGCGGCTTTGTGCCACGGCATGCTGAAGCGGCGTTCAATATGCGGTTTGACCTGCGAACCGAGACCCAGCACGAAGCGACCGCCGGAAAAGGCATTCAAGTCGTGAGCAAGGATCGCCATGGACATGGGATTGCGCGCAAACGCAACGGCAACAGACGTGATCAGATCAACCCGGCTTGTGTGTTCCGCAGCCAGTGTCAGAGGCAGGAACGGATCGTGATTTAACTCAGCAACTTTGACGCCGTCATAACCAATCGCTTCAAGGCGCCGGGCATCTTCAGCTACTTTGGCCATGGTGTTCGTCAGACCGGCGTCGACCTTCATTCGATGCATGTTTACTCCAGTATGCGATTCAGCTTTTAAGTGTTTGTTACAGCAGGCGCTGCATCAGGATATTGTCATAGTCCTGACCCTCTACCCGGGTGGCAGCAGGTTCGATGCCATAGGCGGTAAACCCGGCTTTCAG
>JAQBYL010000434.1 GCA_027622495.1 Pseudomonadota bacterium | reverse complement strand
CCGCCACTGCGAGCGGCTCAAGCCCAGATGGCGGGTGCGCTTGCGAAAGAGTTTGCTCAGACCGTTCTGAACGTCGCTGATGATGCCGAGCAGACTACGCTGCTCTGAATCCGCGGTGGGGTTTGGCACAAACCTGTGTCCTTTAGGGCAATGGGAGTATGTATGTATCGATACTGTATACCGCAATATCGAATTTTAGCCTACTCCCGCAGAAAAAAGCGACCGCGGCGGCTACTTAAGCCAGCAACTCGTTCTGTTTAACCTGCATGGCGTGGTAGATCTGATGAGTGGCGTCAGGAACGCTGGTGCCGACTGGGAACGAGATTGGCTCGAGCACATGCGCCGCCACCGGTCCCGGCACCGACTCACGGGTTCCCGGCGGTCTGATCTTCTGCAGACCCTCAAGGTAAACGGGCACCACAGTCACACCACTTTCCAGGGCCAGGATCGAAACACCATGTTTAAAGTGTGACATGTGCCGACCGCGTGCCCTTGTGCCTTCCGGGAACAGCATCAGATTGGCGCCCTTACTCAGCAGCCACTTGGGATAGTCGAGGGTTTTAGAACCGCCCCCGCGCCGTATTGGATAGGTGCCTGTAACGAGTGATGCATACCAGGGTTGCAGCGTGATCTCTTTGCGCCCGCGCAGAAACCATCGATCTGCTGCCGCACCGAAAAACAGGTTGATTCTGATGCGCCAGGGAATGGCCTTCATCAGAGCGTATTGATCGTGGTGGCTGGCGTGGTTAGCCACCACAATACACTGCTCAATCCCATCGAAATGTTCCTTGCCGAACACGTCGTGAGAAGTGAAAAACTTGCGTGCGTGGCGGCCGAATGAGTAGTCGTACATGGCCATGCGAACCAGTCGGGTCCACCACTGGACCTGCCATTTGTACGGGCCGGCAGTTCGGATTTCCTGCTGCATCAGACGCTGAAACAGCGGCATTTCCACTGCAGGTAGAATCAACGTATCGCTCGTTACACTCCATTCCTGAGAGAGCGTCGCGCGGTAGGCCAGAAAATTGCTGGGTGCATCGATGAAGTAGCACTGGTCCCACTCGCCGAGCAATCGATAGCTGGCAATGACTTTGGCCTCCCAGCGTTCGAGCCCCTCTTTGATCCCGTTCAGTGCCTCGACATTATTCTGCATGTGCGCCAGCGCCGAAGAGTGGTCGCGCATGAGCACCACGTACTGTCCCATAGTCTCTCCCCCAGAAAACTGACACGACCCGAGCGCATTGAGATGCGCATTGTGACGCGCGCAACCAATGTGCGTGAACTCATCAGCAACTTCAAGTGCGCCACGCATGGCAAGATGCTGATATGCAACTACCTGACCCCATAACATGTTGCGACGCAACAGCCAGCGGAGGGCCAGCATCATCTCGCCGCAAGTGCAAGACATTGTGCTTACACAGATATAAACACTCTGGGTCGAATCACTGTATACCGGGATACAGTGTTTGATTGTTGCGATGCAACAGGTTGATTGACCTTTAGGTCAAAGCAACCCACACTTCGACCAACCCAGAGGGCGTCAATTGTATGACTTCAAATGCAGTAATACAGGGTCAGGCAGCAAACGCCTCCGCACCTCGCATGTTCGACTCACTCATGGAGTTGCCGAGAATCATGCAGGAGGCAACCCGTCTCAGCATGTCGTGGTTACCATTAGTTTCGAGCGCACCGAGAGGTGAACCCCATCCTGTAATGGTTCTTCCCGGGTTCAGCGCCGGTGATGAATCGACACTGATGCTTCGACGCTTTCTAACTCAACTGAACTACAAGGCCCTGCCCTGGTTGCAGGGAACCAATACCGGCAGACCAGAACTTCTTGACGGCGCTATGCGCCGTTTCTTTCGTATGCATCATGCGTTTGGCAGCAAAGTATCGTTGATCGGGCAGAGCCTTGGTGGCGTGTTTGCGCGCGAAATCGCCCGTCAATTTCCAGACGCAGTGCGATGTGTTGTGACGCTTGGCAGCCCGTACGGTGCAAGTGGAAAAGAAAGCACTAACCGTATGGTGATGGAACTGTTTGAGCGGATGTCAGGCATGACTGTCGACGAAATGCGTGCGCTCATGCCCGAGGAGCGTGGCCGTGAGGGTCTGCCGATACCAACGACGTCCATATACAGCAAGCAGGATGGTGTTGTGGGTTGGCAGACCTGCATCGAACCAGAGACCGATCTCAGCGAGAACATCCGTGTGTTAGGCAGCCATAGCGGCATGGCTATGAACCCCGACGTCCTCCGTGTTATCGCCGATCGCCTGGCTCAGGATCCCGAAAACTGGCAGAAATTTTCGCCACGCCACTGGTGCGAACGTCTGGCTTACCCGGACAACTGATCCTGCGACGTCTTAAGACCATACTGAACTTGCTGATCCCGCCGGAAAAACAATGAACAAATTTTACTTGGCAGCCAGCGATGGCTGCGAAGTCACCTGCTATGAATGGCTGATCGATGCACCTCGCGGAGTCGTGCATATCGCTCACGGCATGGGTGAACATGCACAGCGTTACGTAAGCGTCGCCCAAGCTCTTAATGACGCGGGTTTTTCGGTTTATGCGAACGATCACCGCGGGCATGGCGAAACAGGTGCAGGCTCGCTCGGCTACATGGGTGCTGATGGCTGGAACCGGCTTCTTGCTGACGCCTACGAAATAAACAGCCTCATCCGTACGCGTCACTCCGGCGTCCCGGTGGTGCTGCTGGGGCACAGCATGGGTTCGATGATGGCGCAGCAGTACATCACTCGCTACGGTGCCAGCATCGACGCTCTGGTTCTATCTGGATCACCCGGCATCAAGGCAAAATCATTCAATCCGATTCCGCGCTGGATCCTCGCGTTCGAAAATCGCCGCATCGGCCCTGATGGCTCGAGCAATCTCCTGCAAAAATCATTGTTCGGTGGGGCTAACAAGCCGTTCGACCAACCGGGCGCCACTGGCTTCGAGTGGCTTTCGCGGGATCCCGTTGAAGTTCAGAAATATGTTGATGATGAGCTTTGTGGTTTTGTTATATCGACTCAGTCTCTTGTTGACCTGTATGCAGGGTCTGCCGCAGCCGCCGACGCCAACGGTCTTGCAAAGGTTCCTAAGCAGTTGCCTGTCTATGTGATGTCAGGAACCGAAGATCCTGTTCACTCAGAACAGGTAGATCTGAAGAGACTGCTCGAACGCTACCACGAAGCGGGTCTGACGAAGATTCAGGTCCGGTGGTATGAAGGGGGTCGTCACGAAATGTTCAACGAAACAAATCGCGACGAGGTCACGGCCGACCTGGTCGGCTGGCTGGACAAGACTCTAGCCGGGATTATTCATGAACGAGCGTAGCGAGGGCGTCGAGAGTAGTGCAAACACAGGGGGAGTAGCTTGTTCATGAATAATCCAGGTAGGCCCAGCCGCTGCAGTGAGCCCTGACTGAATCGCTACGCTTTACCCCGAGCGTTGTTGAGCCTACCGGTTATCAGACCGATCTGGGTGCAAGCCAGGCACTCAGCCGCGGCCACATGCGCTTGCGCGCATTGGGGCCAGCGATCAGGCTGACGTGCCCGCCTTTCAGCAGAACCTCCTCCTTGTCTGTGGAACTGACCAGACTCAACAGCGCTTCAGTTGAGTCACGTGGGGCCAGGTGGTCATGTTCGGCCACACAGCTTAGAAGCGGCACGGTTATATTCGAAAGCTTCGCCTTTTTACCACTCACAATGAGTTCACCGGTAAAAAAGCTTGTTCCCCCAGTTCAGCTCCTTAGTGGTTTCCCGCAGGTATTCGCCCGCCAGAGGTAGCGTCTCTTCACCCCAGCGATTGAACGCCCGAT
>JAQBYL010000433.1 GCA_027622495.1 Pseudomonadota bacterium | reverse complement strand
AAACCCTCGCCCGGGCATTCCACCTTCTCCATGGAATCAACGCCCTCATTCTGTCGGTGCTGGTGATCGGCCACATCGGTGCTGCGTTCTACCACCACTTCAAGCAAAAAGATGATGTGTTGAGACGCATGCTGCCGTACGGCAAGGTCCGCGCCGACTAATCAGTTCTCCCAAGCGCACGTTCTTTAAAACAGACCGATCTGGAAAAAGCGTCAATGTGGAAACCCCTTATTTTACTTTCACCAGGGGTGGCTAGTTTGCGATGAGTCAGGAACGGATTGAGTTTGAGTGCCAGTGCAAGTAAAAAAAGATGAAACGCCGGTTAGCGCGACCCACGTAGATGTGTTGATTGTCGGAGCAGGAATTTCCGGGGTTGGCTCAGCCTATCACCTGCAGCAGCAGTGTCCGGATAAGAGCTATGTGATCCTGGAGATGAAGGACACCTTCGGTGGGACCTGGGAAACCCACAAATACCCGGGCGTGCGATCTGATTCCGACCTGTATACCTTTGGATACCGCTTCAAACCCTGGATCGGCGCACCGATTGCCAGCGCTGAAGAAATCCTCAAGTACATGGGTGAGGTGATTGATGAGAGCGGGCTAGACGAGCATATCCGCTACGGTCATCGCATCACCGGGTGTAGTTGGTCAAGCAGCACTAACCTCTGGACGGTGGTTGCGACCCGTCTTGCCGACGGCGCGACCTGCAACTTCACCTGCAATTTTCTCTGGATGTGCCAGGGCTACTACGATCACGAGAATCCCTATCTGCCGGACTGGCCGGATATGGACAAATACAAAGGTCTGTTTGTTCACGCACAGTTATGGGATCCGGCCATCGACTACACCAACAAGCGCGTGCTGGTGATCGGCTCCGGCGCGACCGCCGCAACGGTGATCCCGGCGTTCGCCGAGAAAGCCGCCCATGTGACGATGCTGCAGCGCTCGCCGACTTACTTTTTCTGCGGTGAAAATAAAAACGAAATGGCGGATCGGTTGCGTGAGATCGGCATCGATGAGCCGACCATCCATCGGGTGGTGCGTGCACAGATCATGCACGACCAGGACCTGATGACCCGGCGCTGCCTGGCGGAACCAGATGTCGTATTTGAAGAACTGAAGGCGCTCATACGTCAGTACGCTGGTGAAGATTTCCAGTTCGAACCGCATTTCACACCCAGATACCGGGTCTGGCAGCAGCGTCTGGCTTTTTGTCCGGAAGGGGATGTGTTCAAGGCAGCGGCCGACGGCAAGCTCACCGTGGTGACCGACACACTCGATACGTTTACCGAAACCGGTGTCCGCACCAGATCGGGCGAGGAGATCGAAGCCGACATCATTGTCGCTGCAACCGGCTTCCAACTCTCGGTGATGGGTGACATTCCGTTCGACGTCGACGGCAAGCCAGTCGACTGGCATGACACAATCAACTATCGAGGGATGATGTTCACCGACGTACCCAACCTCGTGTGGGTGTTCGGTTACTTCCGGGCCAGCTGGACGCTGCGCGTGGACATGCTCGGCGATTTCGTCTGCAACCTGCTCAACCATATGGATGAGATCGCAGCAAAACGGGTGCAGGTAGCGTTACGCGATGAAGACCAGGATATGCCGATCCTGCCGTGGATCGAGAAGGATAACTTCAACCCGAACTATCTGATGCGCGGTATCGACCGGTTACCCCAGCGCGGGTCCAAGCCTGAATGGCGGCACAATCAGGATTACTGGAACGAACGCGAAGAGATCCCGACAACCGATCTTGACGGCGCCGAGTTTGTCTATGACGGTGAGCGCCGCGTGGGTAGTGGAGGCGTCAAAGCCTCGGCTGGTTGAGGGGATGCCGAACCGAGACCAGCCTGAGACCGGATCGAAAGCTTAACCCGCCTGCCAAGGTGACACGATAATCTTGGCGTGTTCATCCGGTTGGCGCAGGGTGGTGAACGCATCTGCAACACCTTCAAGACCGACCTGTGCGGTAACCAGTTTATCCACGTCGAAACGACCGTCCGCAATGCTGGTCAGTGACTCCGAAAACTCATCGATGGTGTAGCCCAAAACGTACTGAATATTGAGCTCCTTGTTGACCGCGATGAGCGGCCTTGCATGGTCCATCTGCAGACACACCCCCACCACAACAATCCGCGCGTTCCGCGGTGCGTTCACGAATATGTTATCGAGCATTCCCGGTACGCCGACACACTCAAAGATCACCACGTCCTCCGGTTTTTTGAGGTCCGGGTGAGAGAAAGCATTTTCGTGCCTGGGATCGACTGAGATGTCGGCACCCTGACCAGCAGCAAACGCGCGCCTGCCAGCAGAGTAGTCTGCTGCAACCACCGGTCCGATACCGGCTGCCTTCAGCGCTGTAATCACAGCGAGACCGACCGGTCCGCAACCGAGGACCAGTGCCGCTTCGCTACCGCGAAGGCGGGCTTTTCGAACAGCGTGAAGACCAACAGCCATGGGCTCGGTGAGCGCGGCAATTGGTGCTGGTGTGCCGGTGGGAACAGCGATCAGCAGATCTTCTGACAGCAGCATGTACTGGGCAAAACCACCCGGTGTCTGGGTACTGTAGCCGATCGGTATGGCGGGTGAGGCACGCAGCATCGGAACTGAACACACGAGGTCTCCGGCGCGAAAACGACGGGCTGTGTCGGGACCAAAATCGACCACCTCGGCACAGAACTCATGGCCCAGGACCACCGGGTCGAGGCTGGTCAGTTTGAACGCCCCACCGGCCTCAAGGCTGGTGGCCACGAATTCCTCGGTATGCGCCGCAGCGTGCAGATCAGAGCCGCAGATGCCGCAGGCCGCGGATTTGACCAGTACCTGACCGCGGCCAGGTATGGGCTCAGGCGGGTCGTCCACCCAGATTCTTCCCCGTTCCATCAAAGCTGCGCGCATGGATCTTCCTCCCCGGTTAAAAACGGTATGATGGCCGCCTTGTCAGATTTGGCAACACTGCATTGTTTGCCGGTGGGCCGTTTTGGAGCGTGTGATGGAAGAACAGACCAGAGAAAGTATGCTTGAAGTGCTCGCGCGGGCACGCCAGGCCTACCTCGATGAAGGCTTGGTGAGTGCGGCAGTTCGACAGGATCGTCTGCAGCGGGCGATCGACATACTGATCAACAATGAACGTCTCTTGGTTGACGCCATGTGCAGCGATTTCGGCCATCGCAGCGAACATCAGTCACTGTTTACCGACATTGCCGCCTCGATCGGACCTCTGCGACATGCGCGCAAAGAGTTGCCGAAATGGATGAAATCCGAAAAGCGCAAGGCCGGACCGTTCCCGCTGAATCTGCTCGGTGCTAAAGCACGCATAGATTTTCAACCGCTGGGCGTAGTGGGCGTGATCAGTCCCTGGAATTTTCCGGTGAATCTGACCTTCACCCCGCTCGCCGGTATTCTTGCCGCAGGCAACCGCTGCATGATCAAACCCAGCGAGTACACACCGGCAACCTCACAGGCGATGGCAGAACTGTTTGCCAAGGCCTTCGATCCAACAGAGATTTCTGTCATCACCGGTGGTCCCCAGACCGGCGCAGATTTTTCCGGTCTGCCGTTTGATCATCTGTTGTTCACTGGTGCAACTTCCGTTGCGAAGCATGTAATGCGTGCCGCTTCTGAAAACCTCGTCCCGGTGACGTTGGAACTCGGTGGTAAATCACCCGTGGTGGTTGGTCGATCAGCTGATATGCAGAAGACTACAGACGCGATCATGGCCGGCAAGATGATGAATGCCGGTCAGATCTGCCTGGCGCCAGATTATGTGTTTGTGCCGAAGGAGAGTGTTGATGAGTTTGTCAGATCAACCCAGCGAT
>JAQBYL010000432.1 GCA_027622495.1 Pseudomonadota bacterium | reverse complement strand
AACCGCGCCTTTCGCAATCACATCCAGCAGATCCGCCGTCACTTTGTCGACGTCCTGCTGGCCATTTACCCTTACCAATTTGCCCTGCTGTTCGTAGTAACCGATCAGCGGCGCCGTCTGTTTTTCGAAGATCTCGAACCGGGCCCGGACCACCTCAGTCTTATCATCGTCCCGTTGGTACAACACACCGCCGTCGTCGTCGCAGACTTCCGACTTCTTCGGCGGAGCGGTGATCTCGTGGTACGGCTTCTGGCACGTACGACAGATCCACCTTCCAGCCAGCCTGCGCACCAACTCACCAGTGTCCACTTCCACCAGCGGCGTCAGGTCCAACGCCTGACCCTGCTCGGCGAGCGCTACATCGAGCGCATCAGCCTGAGCAACCGTCCGCGGGAACCCGTCGAGCACATACCCGCCGACTGCATCCTTCTCGCTGATCCGGTCGAGCACCATCTTGATCGTCACGTCGTCCGGAACCAGCTCGCCCTTGTCCATGTAGGTCTTAGCGAGCTTGCCCAGGTCCGAGCCTTCTCCCAGGTGCTTGCGGAACAAGTCACCGGAGGCGACGTGTGCGACGTGCTGCCGCTCGGCGATGATGTTCGCCTGCGTTCCCTTGCCCACACCTGGTGCTCCCAGCAAAACGATCCGCATCTCTTTCTGACCCACGCTCCTGTCCACCCAATAGCCCCGCATCCACGGACGCGCGACTTACTTCAAGAATCCTTCGTAGTTACGCATCAACAACTGCGCTTCCAACTGCCGCATCGTGTCGAGCGCCACCGAAACCATGATGAGCAAGCTCGTGCTGCTCAACGTCAGGGCCTGCACGCCCGTCACCCTGCTGAAGAAGAAAGGCAACACCGCAATCAAACCGAGGAACAGCGCACCGCCCCAGGTAATCCGGAGGATGACGCGGTTCAAATACTGCTGAGTTGGCACGCCCGGCCTGATGCCTGGCCCGACCCCGCCGTTCTTCTGGAGGTTTTCCGCCAACTGCTGCTGCTGGAACACTACCAGCGTATAGAAGAAGGTGAAGACGACAACCAAGATGAACACCATGACCCAATACCAAACCGACGTCGGCGCAAGGGTCGTGGCGAAGAATAGCGCGATACTCGATACGAAACTGTCTGACGACGGGTTCGCAAAGAACTGCGCAACCGTCCCCGGCAACACCATCAGGCTGAACGCGAAGATCAACGGGATCATCCCAGCCGAATTCACGCGCAGTGGCAGATGTGTCGCCCCGCTCTGCCGGTACATCTTGCCGCCGCGGAAAACGCTCCGCCCATACTGGACCGGTATGCGCCTCTGGGCTTCGTTGAATACTACGATCAGGAACACCAGCACTAGACCCACGCCGGCCAGAATGAACAATCCGGCAATGTTGTCGCGAGCCAAGAAGCTCTGACCGAGCAAAGTTGGCATGCCGGAAACGATTCCGCCGAAGATGATGATCGACATACCGTTACCGATACCACGCTCAGTGATCAGTTCACCCATCCAAACCAGCAGCATGGTGCCACCAACGAACGAAACAACGATCGTCAGAGTCTCCAGCGAACCCGCGCCAATCAACGTGATGTCGTGCGTGAATACACCGGAACGGGAGAACAGCAGTAGCTGCCCGTACCCAGAGAAGAAAGCTATAGGAATCATCAGCCAGTGCGTGAATTGGTTGATTCGCGCGCGGCCGCTCTCACCCTCTTTCGCGATCGCGCTCAACTGCGGAAGCACCGGAGTGAGTATCTGAATCACGATCGATGCGGTGATGTAGGGGAAAACTCCCAGCGCTGCGATGCTGAGGTTTCTCAATCCACCGCCGCTGAACAGATCAAAGAAAGCGACCAGGTTGTTGCCCTGGAAAAGGTTACCGAGCGCAGATCGGTCCACTCCTGGTACCGGCACGTGCGCCAGCACACGGAACAGCATAAGCATGCCCAGGACAAAAAGGATGCGACCCCGAAGGTCCGGGGTTCGGAAGGCATCGATCATGGCCTGGACGAGCGCTGGCCGTCCGGTGTTCTGTTCTGCCGCTGATTGTCCGGCTCGCACCCGTTAGGCCTCCTGCACAGAGCCGCCAGCAGCCTCGATCTTCGCTTTGGCGGCGCTGGAGAACTTAGTTGCGGATACCTTGAACGCCCGGCTGATGTCGCCTGCGGCAAGGATCTTGATGGGCCGGCCGGAGTGACGCACGATCCGGTAGCTCGCGAGCAACTCTGGCGTCACATCGGTGACCCCATCGGGCAGTGCTTGCAGTTTTTCGAGGTTCACCGCTTGGTACGCGACACGGAAGGGGTTATGGAACCCGCGCATCTTCGGCAGCCCTTGGATCTGTGGGTTCTGCCCACCTTCGAATCCAACGCGAACGCCACCGCCTGAACGAGCGTTCTGGCCCTTGTTTCCACGACCAGAATAGGTCCCGGAACCCGAGCCATTCCCCCGCCCAACGCGCTTGCGGTTCTTACGTGGATGCGTAGACCTAACATCATGTGCTTGCATCGGTTACGCCTCCTCTACCGCTAGCATATGGCGCACCTTGTGCACCATGCCGCGGATGGTTGGTGAATCTTCACGTTCGACCGCCTGATTCAGCTTCTTAAGGCCGAGCGCACGGATCGTCCGGCGCTGGTCCTCTGGGTAACCGATCTGGCTGCGAACCCATTTGATACGAATCTTAGGCATCGTTCGTCGTTCCTGTTGGCTCGTCGGTCACCGGCTCTGCTGCAACCTCTGCCGCAGCTACTTCCGGTGCTTCCGTCACAACCGCAGTAACCTCTGCCGCAGGCGCGTCCGGTGCTGCTGTCGCAACCGCTGCGACCTCGGCCACGGGCGCTACGACAGCTTCCGCCACAACCACGGCGGGAGCTTCTGCCACAGGAGCAGCAGCCGCCACAACCACGGCCGCTGCAGGCGGAAATGGCGACGGTGGCGCACTCAGGGGGGCATCTGCCGAAGGCCGCGGTGGACCGCTAGGTCCTCGACGGTCCCGGTCTCTATCCCTGTCGCGACCCCGGAATCCACCGCCACCCTCACGGCGCAGCGGTCCCCGTCGGTCTGGCGAGATGGGCGGCAATACTGCTCCGCCTGGACCACTACCTTCGCCATCCGTGGCCGTGCTCTGCATCATTTGCAGACCCGCGATGGCGGCTTTGACTACGTTAATCGGGTTTCGGCTGCCCAGCGCTTTCGTCACGATGTCACGGACGCCAGCGGCCTCCATGACTGCCCGAACCGCGCCGCCTGCCTTCACACCCGTGCCCGGAGCACCCGGCTTGATGATCACTTTGGACGCACCGAAGTTCGCAGTAACCGCGTGCGGCACCGTGTTTCCGGCCATTGGAATGAGAACCATGCCCGCCTTCGCGATCGTCGTGCCCTTACGTACGGCGTCCGGAACGGCCTTGCCCTTGCCAAGCCCCGCGCCGACGCTGCCCTTACCGTCGCCAACGACCACCATGGCGTTGAACGTAAGGTTACGGCCACCCTTGACCACCTTCGCGACACGGCGTATCTGCACGACGTGCTCGATCAGGTCGGCTCCATCATCATCCCTGCGTGGATTGTTGTACTGCTGGGTCAAAACTCAAGACCTTCCTCACGTGCGCCCTCGGCGAGGGCTTTCACCCGCCCGTGGTACTGATAACCGCCGCGGTCGAACACGACTTTCGTGACGCCCTTGGCCTTCGCCCGCTCAGCGACCAGCTTGCCGATTGCTTTGGCGGCGTCGGTCTTCGCATACGAATCAGCGGGCAACTCCAGCGTTCCCGCTGCAGCGAGTGTGTGCCCTGCCGAATCGTCTATTACCTGTGCATATGTGTGACGTGC
>JAQBYL010000431.1 GCA_027622495.1 Pseudomonadota bacterium | reverse complement strand
CCACACCTCACAGTTTTCCTGATGCTTCCGATCAGGGTGCTCTGGTCCACGAGATTCTGCAGCAGGTCTACCTTTGCGCTGGCAGCAGCAGTCTGCTGAATCAGATCACCCAGGATCAGGTTCGCACGATCTGCACAACGTGCATCGAGCAGAACTTCCAGCGTTTTCCAGCCGCATTTCGTGACGCGCAGGTGAACGTGGTTTATCAACCGGTGTGGAATTGGATCGAATTCGACCGGGCACGGACCTTTGATGTAGACGCGCTCGAACAGACGTACACGATCACGCTGCAGGGCGTGGAATTCGCTCTGCGCCTTGACCGTGTGGACCGGGTTAACGACTCTCCCCTGGTCATCGACTACAAAACCGGCCGCCATGCGGGTGAGCTTTCTGCCCTTTCTACCCTTTCTGCATTAGAGGAGAGGGGGGCAAGCGTGCAGAATCCGCAACTTGCTGCCTACGTCATTGCGAGCAACGCCCGCGGCGCGATGTTTGCCAGGCTCGGTGCGCGACCGAGGGTCACGGGCATTGCCAGCAGTGAGCTTAGCCTTACCGACCGGGGTGTTGACCAGGTAGCCGCAGACAGCTGGTCTGAGCAGGTGGGTGTATGGCACGCTCAGCTCAATGACCTGGTGGGTGAATTTGTGAGCGGCTACGCTAGCGTCAAACCACGATCTGCCTCGCTGTGTAAACACTGTCATTTGAGCAGTTTCTGCCGCATAGAACGATCAGGCGGTTAGCGGTGAGCACACTTGTTGACGAGCACGTTCGCGAAACAGCCATCGGCCACGCAGGGTCATTCATCGTTCAGGCTCCCGCCGGATCCGGTAAAACCACACTGCTGGTCCGGCGATATCTCAATCTGCTCACCCGGGTTGATCAGCCGGAAGAAATACTTGCGATCACGTTTACCCGAAAAGCGGCAACGCAGATGCGCGACCGCATACTTGACCAGCTTCGCGATGGCAACAGCATTGAATCTGAACAGGCGCGCACCCGGAATCGTGTTAAAGGGTGGGGTCTGGATAAAAATCCAAGTCGGCTGCGCATCCAGACTATCGACAGTTTCATCATGGGTCTGTTGCGCGTACTGCCACTCACCAGTGGGTTTAACCGTAATGCGCTGATACCAGAGGATATGAGGTCGGTGTATCGAGCGGCGGTGGAACAGGTTCTGCATCAACTGTTTGATGATCATCCACTGAACGTGTACGTGGCAGACTTTCTGGCCCTGTTCGCAAACGATGCAGCACGAGCGAGTGATCACCTGATCGAGATGCTTGCCCACCGCGATCAGTGGCTCATGTTGACGACTCAGGTCCTGAAGCAGGCAACCAGCGATCGGTCTACGCTTAACCTATCCATCGCTCAGGGCGTGCAGCACATGCATCGCACTCTCACTGCAGAGGTTGAACACAGTTTCGACCCCGAGCAGAAAAGGCTGGTCGCTCACTTGACGCAGCGACTGTGGCCCGGTCAAAACGCGAGTCTGCAGCAACTTGCTGGTGTGCTGACCACCGTAAATGGCAGATTGCGCAAACGCCTCACTGTGAGAGAGGGCTTCGGGCCAGACAGAAAAGACGATAAAGCCATCGCGCAGGCCTTGATCCAGAGCCTCATGGATGCAGACATGGAAACCATGTTCGCTAACCTGCGCTTTTTGCCGGATGAACTGCTGAAACCCGAGGAGCTGGATACCCTGGCAACAGTCGGTGTGACGCTTACTCTCGCGGCACTGGCGTTGGCCGAGCAGTTTCAACGCAACGGCGAAACAGATTTTGTCGAACTACTTCTGGCTGCACAACGCGCCCTGGGAGAAGAACAGGCACCCTCTGACCTCGCACTCATATTCGACTACCGCATGCAGCACATTCTGCTCGATGAGTTTCAGGACACGTCAACCTCGCAATTTGCTTTGTTTGAAATGCTGGTCCGCGGCTGGTCGCCGGAAGACGGGCGGACTTTTTTTGCGGTCGGCGATCCCATGCAATCGATCTACCGGTTTCGTGACGCTGACGTTGGTTTGTTTTATCGAGCGCAGAAACAGGGCATCAACGACGTTCCTCTCTCAACCGTGGCATTGCAGACCAATTTCCGCTCTTCTGCGGAACTGGTGACCTGGTTGAACGCAACCTTTGCCTCAGTTATGGGCCATCATGACAACCCTCATCTGGGCAAAGTCAGGTATCACCCCGCCACCTTTATCAGGGACGCATCAGGCTCGGCTGCAGACGGCGTAGCCGTGCGTCTGACACAAGGCATCGCTGCCGAAATATCCGCAATCATCCGAGACTTGCAACGGCTTCGCCAGGAACACCCGGATCACAGTGTTGGCATACTTGTCAGAAGCCGAACCCACCTTTCGGAGCTGATCGCAGCATTGAAGACCACGGACCTGGAATGGCAGGCGAGTGATATCGATCCCCTCGCCCAGACACCACCTGTGATGGATCTCGTCAGTCTTTTAACGGCCTTTTCTGATCGACGGGATCGCCTCGCATGGTTTGCGCTGCTGCGCGCTCCGTTTGTCGGATGCGACCTGAAAGACCTGGAAATATTCAGTCAGACGGCGCAGTTCAGCAACGCCTCAATCACGGATCGCCTGGATCAGCTGTCGGTCGATGGCCAGCAGCGTGTCGCTCGTCTGTTGCAGGTTCTTGGAGAACATGAAGCACACAGATACACCGCCTCTGCCCGCAGCCTGATCGAATCGATGTGGCTCAAACTCGGTGGTGCCGTGGCTTATCGGGATCCTGCCAGCTCAGCGTACGCCGACCAATTTTTTGCGCTCATCGATCAAAGCGGAATTCAAGGTTTGTTGCCCGAACGGGTTAGAGCCCTGCTTGATACGTTGTTTGCGGAAAGCGGCCAACGAAAGAACATACAGATCATGACAATCCACAAAGCCAAGGGACTTGAGTTTGATCACGTATTTCTGCCTTTTTTAGATCGCGAAACCGCGACCACCATCCCACCGCTCCTGCACTGGCGGTTTTTTGATGGGCATCTGCTGATCGCCGCTAAGGGGTCCGGAACGCTGTACAACTGGTTGAACCGCGAAGCCCGTCAACAGGAGCAACACGAGCTGCAACGGTTGCTTTACGTGGCCTGCAGTCGAGCGAAAAAGAGCCTGACACTGAGCGCCAGTACGACTGATGTTGGTGCCAACGCCTCGTTCCAACCACACCCACTGACACTGGCCGCGCTGGTATCTGAACATTTTAGATTGAGCGGTAGCGACAACGTGCCGACAGCACCCGCGAACACCGGCATCGCGGAACGTCTGCCTGCTGATTATCGCTGGTCGCCACCTCCTGAGCGTGTGATAGCACCCTTTTTAACCGACACAGTCATGGTGGAAGTTGTTGAACCGACACGCCTGTTGCGTCTGCTTGCGCAGGTCGCGGACCTCGATGGAGATTCTCGCGCAAAATTGTTTGCCGGCAACCGGGATACCGATGAAAGGGAGATGCTTGAAAGGATCCTCGCCGACGAGCATGGCCAGTGGATCCTGCAACAACGTGCGTCAGCCCAGAACAACGTTGTTCTCAATGTTCGGTCGGATACACACACGATCAACCAGATTCTCCTCGAGCGGACCTTTATTGATGATTCGCAGCGATGGGTCATTCACTACGTCTTCACCTGCGTATCGCAGCCACAGAACGAAGAATTCATTGAAGGGTATATACGCAGTGAAGCATCACGATGGGTCACCATTCGCGACGCCGCGCAGAGTTTCTACGGTGCCACGATCAAAGTCGGGGTGTATTTCTCCACCCTGTCGAGGTTTGTTGAGATACCAGCTGGTGCTTGATTTTGTTCTCAG
>JAQBYL010000430.1 GCA_027622495.1 Pseudomonadota bacterium | reverse complement strand
CTCGCGGGCATCCCCGCAGCCCACGCCAATGAAATCGAACAAGCCACGCCCCAAGGTGCGGAGATAGGTGCGGAGATAGGTGCGGAGATAGTTGCAGAGATCGAGTTCGCCAAACCGCTCGGTGTAGAGCACTTTCAGCTGGATCACAAAACCAGAATGACAGGATGGAAGTTCGGTGATCGCTGGTACCTGGGTCGCCAGAAGGGCGAAGATTCCGGCCTCACCCTGGTGTGGCAGAAGAGTAGCGATCAGCTCAGCTTTTCGAAAAACGGGTTACGTTTTACCCGCCGTTTCTAGAACTAGAGCACCCGCACCAGCCGGATACCCCGCATATCAGCGGCACGCGGTGAACTGTCGCGAAACTTCAGTTGCAGATCGGTCCCTGAGGAATCCCATCCGCTGCCGCGAAGCACATGGCTGTCGCAACCCGATCTGCCGCATTCGGACATCCACTCACTGACGTTGCCTACCAGGTCGTACACGCCCAGCGAGTTGGGCATAAAGCTGCCAACCGGCGCGGTTCGTACAAAACCATCCTCACAACTTTCGCTCTGCCAGCCATTGAAGGCTTTCTTCATGACTGTGTCAGCGATGTTGCCCTGCTCGCAGACGTTGGCGGCAACTACTGCACCCCGGTAGGCCACAAGCGACCACTCGGCATCCGTCGGCAACCGGTAGAAGTTGCCGGTCATGGCCGTCAGCCACTGTGTGTATTCCACTGCCTGCGCCCAGCTGATGATTGAGATCGGGTGTTTAGGATCTTCTGTGTCCTTGTCGTTGCGCAGGGTCTTGCCCCTGGCCGTAAGGAAGCGTCGGTAGTCTTCGATGGCCACTTCATAGCGGCTGATCGCAAATGGCTCAGCCACCTGGGTGGTATCTGTGCCGGTGGGATCAGTCGCACTGCCTTCAGCGATAACGATCATCTCAGGGGCAAAGCCGCTTGCGTCGCTGAACGGATCACGTAGCACATCACCGGGTTTGACGTTGATCCGCGAAAGTTTGACGTTCAGCTGCCCGCCTGCGGAATCCAGATTCAACTTGCGGATGGTGCTCCGGTAACCCTTCTGGTGCACACGGACTGTGACAACGCCCGTGGGCAGATCCATGCCGCTTTCGTAGCGGCGTTCAACCCGATCACCAGGGCCCTGTATCCAGATCGCAGCGTTGCCGGGTGTGCTGGTGACCCTGAGCTTCGCCATTTCACGCTCGAGGCTGATCTTCACTACGTTCTCTCCAACGCGCAGCGTGTACGTCCGCGTTTCAGTCACATAACCTTTCGCTGAAACCTCAATCCGGTATTCGCCGGTCGGCACTCGAACCTCAGGTGCGTAGGCGACGGGCACCTCCAGCATTTTGACCGTGGCCCAGACTGGATCAGTTTTTACAGTCAGAGCGCTGAAATTTTTCATGTTGAGATCAACCAGCACTTCTGCTGTCACACCCGGCAGAACCTCCACCTGCTGAACCACGCTCTCGCGTCCGAACAGGGTGAATTCGGCGCGATACAGACCCGCCGGATAGCGCTCGAGGGCCAGTGGTGTCTCGCCTTCAATGATCTCTTCATCCAGCTTCACCTCGGCGCCGCGCGGATTGCTGACAAGCATCAGTCTGCCGAACGCCATGCCTAACTCTACGGTTCGCTCGACGTTACCGCCCCGTCGCATCACAAGAGTGTCCACATGATCAAGACGATGGGGGTGGCTGAGTTTCAGGGTGTAGGTACCGGCCAGCAGTACCGGTATGACAAAGGGGGTGCGACCGACGGTGCGACCATCGAGAAACACATCTGCACCCTGTGGGGTGCTCGACACCTCAAAAGAACCCGCACCATGGATTGCCGGCTTTAACAGACCCGGGTCACCAGAAACCCAGTCCGCGATGATCGCTCCAAGGCCAATCACCACAACCAGGAGCAGCAGACCACGCATCTGACTCCGCCGGGCTGTAAGGCGTTTCTCCTCCGCCAGAGTCAAAGCACTTTTATGTTCAGCCATCTGTTCTTCTCCAGCCGCAGTGCGCTGGCGATCGTCTGGAAGGAACCGCTACACTGCTGCCCCTATGATCCAGTTTGATGCCCATCCTGCCCTTTACCGCCATTGGCGCCTGACGGTTTCAGGCACTACCGCCACATTATTGCTGAAAGTCGACGAAAATGCCGGGCTGTTCCCCGGCTACGAACTCAAACAGAACTCCTACGACCTCGGCGTTGACATCGAACTTCGCGATGCGGTCACGCGGCTGCGCTTCGAACACCCTTGCGTAAACAGCGTTGTGATCACCGGGTCCGGCAGCGGATCGTTCTGCGCCGGGGCCAACATCCGCATGCTGGCGGGCGCAAGCCATCATCACAAAGTAAATTTCTGCAAATTCACCAACGAAACCAGGAACGACATCGAAGACGCCTCGGCTCATGCGGGCCAGCGTTACGTCGCTGCATTGAACGGTACCGCCGCCGGTGGCGGTTATGAACTGGCTCTGGCCTGTGATCACATCGTTCTGCTTGACGATGGTTTCAGTGCAGTGTCGTTTCCTGAGCTCCCCCTGCTCGCTGTGTTGCCGGGCACCGGCGGTCTGACGCGTCTGGTGGACAAAAGGCATGTCCGACGCGATCTGGCCGATCACTTCGCAACCCACGAAGAAGGCGAACGCGGTCAGGGTGCTCTGAACGCCGGTCTCATTGACGCCACCATCCCCAGATCGCAGTGGGAGGCGTACATCCAGGATCTCTGCGCGCAACAACCCCTCACCCCCGACAAACCCGCTATCGGCATTAACCTTGAACCTCTGACTGCCGAGCGCAGCGAAGACCGACTCGCCTATGGCCTGGTCACCGTTGATATTCAGCGTGAAACGCGAATTGCCAGTATCAGTCTGTCAGGACCCGCCGGTCTTGCGCCGCAGACCGCGGAGCAGGCGTTGTTGCAGGGAGCGAACTTCTGGCCGCTGCAGCTCATGCGCGAACTGGACGATGCGCTTTTGCACCTGCGTTTCAACGAACCGCTGATCGGCACAATTGTTATCCGGACCTCCGGTGATTCAGACCTCGTCAGTGCCTGTTCCCGGCTGCTCAATTCTAACGGGCCACACTGGTTCATCAACGAAGTCCGCCACCTGACAAAGCGGGTTCTGCAGCGCCTGGATCTCACCTCCCGATCCATTTTTACGCTGGTCGAACCCGGCAGTTGTTTCCATGGCGTGCTTGCAGAGCTGCTGTTTGCGGCCGATCAGGTGATGATGCTGCAGGGTGTATTCGAAGAGGCAAGTGACCAGCTTCCCGCGGCCACCATCTCGGTCGATGACAGCAATTTTGGTACCTACCCGATGGTGACAGGAATCAGTCGCCTCGAAGCCCGGTTCTGGGGCGACCCGGAACACTATCGTGAGACGATGAGTCTGATCGGACGATCTCTGGATGCGCAGTCTGCGGACCAGGCGGGTCTGATCACACGCAGGTTTGATGACCTGGACTGGGAAGATGAGATCCGTCTGATTCTGCAGGCACGCGCCAGTTTTTCGCCCGATGCCCTGACCGGGCTCGAGGCCAACCTGCGCTTCCCGGGACCGGAAACCATGCAGAGCAAGATTTTTGCCCGTCTGAGTGCCTGGCAGAACTGGATTTTTCAACGCACCAACGCCACTGGCGCCCACGGTGCGTTACCTTGTTACGGCACCGGTGAGCGACCGGTATTCGATATGCGACGTGTATAGACTGACTGACGTACAACAAGTCTGATCATTGACTAACCAGACGTCCAAGGAAACCAAATGAGCAACGTAGACTACGACATGCTGATCCCCAACAACGTGGACCTGGCATCTGACCGGCGCCTTCAGCGC
>JAQBYL010000429.1 GCA_027622495.1 Pseudomonadota bacterium | reverse complement strand
GTTTCCCGGTTCGAAAGACCGATTTCATCCCAGACCTGTGCTGGCAATGGCTCTGTCGCCACCATCATCGAATACAGTGGCATCAGGGCGCGCTGCTGCCCCTTAAGAGAATCGGTGTACCCTTCTGTTGCACGCAGGATGCGACCGGCCTTGACGCTACCCAGGCGGGTGTTGATCTGGCCTGGTTGATAGCCGAGTACCGGTGTCTGTTCGAATATGCGCACGCCCTTAGCGCGCAACACATCCCCGAGACCGCGGACCAGTCTTGCCGGGTGAATAGATGCACAGTGAGGCGTGTAGACGGCGCCGAAATTGGGTTTCATATTCAGACGTGCAAGCGATTCCTGCGCTTCGAGCCACACGAAATCATCTTCAGAAAAACCGATTCGATGCCGTTCGGCAACCAGCGCCTGCATGGGTTTCGCAGCGAACTGGGTACTCGCCACCGTCAGGGTGCCGCCTTTGGCGAAATGACAATCGATGTTCTCGCCCTGGCAGATGCGGCCTATTTCATCCACCGTGTCCTGCATGGATCGGGCGATCGCAAGAGCGCTGGCTGCCTGATCGGGCTGCATAAGCATGCCGTCGAGGCCCATGGCCCAGCCCATACACCAGCCGCCGTTTCTGCCGCTGGCGCCGAAGCCCACCGAATGGGCTTCGAAGACTGCAATGTCCAGCGTTGGATCGGCTTTGTTCAGGTAGTAGGCAGTCCACAACCCGGTAAAGCCAGCGCCGATGATGGCCACGTCTACCTGGTCCGGCAGCTGCGAGGGTTGTGCGGGTTGTTCAACGCCATCAATGGATGAAAACCAGAAACTGCCGTTGTCGAAGGGTTCGCTCATCAATTGGCACCGATCGGTGAAATTACAGAGTTGCCGATACCCGCGTAATATAGCTGTCTTTGCTTACGGGAAAGTAGTCATGCCAGCTTCGATCGGCTTCATAGGCTGCGGGCACATCGGCAGGTTTCATGCCCGCAATGTTCGCGATGCCATCGCCCGCTGCGGTTTCGATGCAACCTATGACGCGGTCTGCGACCTGCGCATCGACAGAGCCCGGCAATTTGCTGACATTGCCGGGTGCAGGCTGATCACCAGCCGAGCCGAAGAGGTCATCGATGCCTGCGACATCGTCTATATCTGCACCGAAACCGCCGAGCATCCGGCGCTCGCTGTGCAGGCGCTGCAGGCAGGCTGTCACGTATTCTGTGAAAAGCCCCTGGCAAAAAACCTCAAAGACGCGCAGACCATGGCAGCTGCCGCGGCTGCAAGTCAGATGACCCATCAGGCTGGCCTGGTCCTGCACTTCAGCCCGGTCTACACGGTGCTTAAAGATCTGATGAGTGGTGACTGGGGGCCGTTGCTGTCTGTTCACATGCGCGATGATCAGAGTTTTCCTACCGGTGGCCAGTATGGTTCTTCCTGGCGTGCAGATCCGGAACGCGCCGGAAGTGGTGCATTGCTCGAGCATTCGATCCACGATGTGGATCTGTTCACACGCTTGTTTGGTGAAGTTCTTCAAGTTCAGTGTGAGACGCGTGAAACCTCCGGTCATGCCGGTATTGAAGACGTAGCCCATGTCCGCTTTACCCACGCTGGCGGTCACACATCATCGTTAGCCAGCATCTGGCACAACATACCGACCCGTCAATCAGGGCGTTCGCTGGAGGTCTTCTTTGAGCGTGTCCGGTTTACCACCGAGCACGACTATTTCGGTACCATAACCATGGAGATTGGGGATCAGCCGGCCGTTACGCTGTCGGCTGATGAGGTCCTCGATCGCTATATGGACCTTCAGGATCTGCGACCCGAAGAAGAAGATCTCAGGAGCATTGCTGGTCTGGGCGATCGACGTTTTCTTGAAGCAGCGCTGCAAGGCAAAGCGACTACACCGTCGTTTGCAGATGCGTTACAGGCCCATGAGATTGTGGATGCCTGTTATCGGAGTGCTGCCGCAGGCACAGTGATCGGGATCTGACCTGACCCAGGCACGGTGTGCCAATATTTGAGGAACGTCTATATGACTTACGAATGCATTGACCTCACCGTCGACAACCACGTCACAAACATAACACTCAACCGACCCGAAGCATTGAATGCGATTACACCGCAAATGCACACGGAACTCGAAGATGCGTTCAACACATTTGCTGCTGCCGAAGACCAGTACATCTGCGTAATTCGGGGTGCCGGGGAACGCGCGTTTTGTGCCGGCAGCGACTTGAAGTCCATTGCGTTTGCCGGTCGGGCTAACCCATACCCTGAACACGGCTACGCTGGTTTGATCGAACGATTTGATCTGAACAAACCCATCATCGCGGCGGTGGACGGGTTTGCGCTGGGCGGCGGCTTCGAAATTGCGTTGGCCTGCGACATCATCATTGCCACCGACCGCTCGAGTTTTGGTTTGCCTGAACCACTGGTGGGTGCGGTGGCCTTAGGCGGTGGTCTGCACCGGCTTGCACGCCAGATCGGGCTGAAGCAGGCCATGGGCATGGTACTCACCGCGGATCGTGTTTCGGCAGCGGTTGGCCTGGCCATGGGTTTCGTTAATCAGGTTACCCCCGTCGAGGGCTTTGAGGACGCGGTTCAAAGCTTTTGTGAGCGCATCCTGCGCTGTGCGCCCCTGTCAGTTGCGGCGTCAAAAGAATCTATTATGCGTGGTCTTGACGAACCGAGTCTGGATGCGGCGATGAAAAACCAGGAACAGTATCCGGCCTTTTACCAGTGGAAACGTTCGGCTGATGCTGTGGAAGGTCCAAAGGCATTCGCAGAAAAGAGAAAACCGCAGTGGCAGGGGCGCTAAATATGCAAAACAAACCGCAACCTTCGAGGCAACCATGAAAACGCTTACCACCATCACATTTCTACTGATCTTCACCTGCAGTGCAAGCGTTTGTGCAAGTGAAGAGGCACGGGCGCAGATCGAAGGTGAGGTCATGCAGGTGCTCGATGCCTTTATCACTTCATTCAGCGCCAAAGACCCGGCTGCTCACGCTGCGACCTATCACTTCCCGCATTACCGCCTCGCGCGAGGGGTTATGAACTCATGGGAGACGTACGCCCATGCCGTACAGGCGCATGTGGGTGTGTTCGAGGCTTTGCCGGAAACCGGCTGGGACAGGAGCATCTGGATCCATCGCCGGATCGTGACCTTGACTGAAAACAAAGTTCACGTAGACACCCGGTTCGCGCGCCTTCGCAAGAATGGGTCCGAAATCGGCCGCTACGATTCACTTTACATTCTGATCAGGCAGGACGGCCGCTGGGGAATCAAGATGCGTTCGAGTTTTCTGTAGCGCGGACGTTTTCCTCAGCAGGCAGTCAACTGGCCGCTGCCAGGCGGCGCTCGGCCATCAGGCGCTCTGTGTTGGTGATGTCGGTCTCGAGCGAGCGCGAGCCCAGGTAGTAACAGAGTGCTGAAACGATATTGAAGATCAGGGTGACCAGCAATGCGTAGCGGAGCGAAAAAATACCGTAGCTCTCCTCGAACACGTCGCTCATGAACCCCACAAAGTAAGGTCCGAGGCCCATCCCGATCAGGTTCAGAACCAGCAGCAGAATGGCCGATGCCACGGCGCGCATGCGCAATGTGACCAGCGCCTGGGTCATCGCAAATGCCGGTCCGAGGTAAATAGGTCCGAGGATGGAGGCCGCGATCAACCCGGTGAGCACGTAAGGGAACTCCGGGTGGATGTAGGCAAGAAACTGAAACGGCACCATCCCTATGGTCGCGATGGCAGCGATCCACAAGTACCAGCGTCGGTCACCGCTGCGGTCGTAGAACTTGTCGGCCAGATACCCACCAGCAAAGGTGCCGATGGCGCCGAGACCGGCAATAA
>JAQBYL010000428.1 GCA_027622495.1 Pseudomonadota bacterium | reverse complement strand
AAGAGCTTGCCCCCATAGCCCAAGATTACCGGCGCTTCGGGGTTATTGCGGCTTTCGTGCTCCTTGCCCTTGACCATCACGTCGGGGCGCAACTCCCTGATGACGTCCACCACCGGGCTATCGATCAAGAAAGCCTCGTCGACATAGGAGTTGCTGGCCACTCCTTCCAACCGCAGCTGTTCGGGAACGTGGGCGGAGTTACCCGCTAGGCGGTCGCTTTCCACCGCGACCACTAGCCGTGTGCCGCATTCCTTGGCGAAGCGAAAGAGCCGCAGATGCCCGGGGTGAATGACGTTGAAGTGCCCAGAAACCAGAACCGTCTTTTGATCTTTGATCTTGCTCACGTCCAGGTCTACAGGGAGTTGACGTGTAGCGGCTTCTCGCCCGCGCCCGGCTGGATGCGCTGGATACCCTTGAGGTGATTATCCAGGGCGATACTCACATAATGCTGAATTGGCAGGGAGCCCATCATGGTCTGCGCATTGAAGTAGGGCGAGGCCAAGTAGTTCATCGCGCGCCAGTAGCGGTCCGACTTCCAGATGTCCTTCATGCGCTCTTCGGTGAAGTTGCCGATGTGCAGCTTAGAGTACGGGGCATTGAAGAACATGCCGGATGGCGCCACCAGGCCGCTACCGCTGATCTGCAGCAGAAACTGCGGGCCGTAAAAGCGTTGGTAGGAGGACTTTTGACCGTCTTTGATCTTGCTCCACTTGACGATGACCTTGGTCTGCTCGGTGCTCATGGCCTCGGCCTGCTCCAGCAGCGGATACAAGGGCTCGTAATTGCTGTAATCGATGCCCAGTGTGCCCTGCTCGTCGTCCGAGCAATGCTTGATGACAGCGTAGTCCACTCCCAAGTCCAGACCCAGTTTCGCGAAGGGTAGGATTTCGTCCTTCAGGTCGGGCATGAGCACCATCTGGATACCGAGGGTGACCGGCAGGTTTTTCTTGCGCTTGAGCTCCACCGCGTAGCGGATGTGGCTCATGGCGCGATCGAACACTTGGGTATGCTCGGGACCCTTGTACATGATCTTCGCGTAGCTTTCCGGCCGGCCGGCGGCTACTGTGAAGCGCAGCCAGGTGATGTACGGCAGAACCGCCTCAATCTTCTCCGGCTCCCATTCCCAGGCATTGGTGGCGTTGCCGATATTGATACCGAGCTTAGCGGCATGCTGGATGAACGGAACATAGGCCTTGGAGATAGTGCTTTCGCCGTCCGAGACGAGCGAGACGCTACGGATCCCCATCTCGGCGAAGTCATCGAGCAAGTTCAGCGTATGGCTTTCCTTAATGCTACTGCGCGCCTGCGGCTCCTGCATCATTGCGTAGCAGAAGGAGCACATGGCGCCGCAGGCGCGCGTCAGGGACATATCCACGCTCACCGGGGCGATGCGTTCGCCGGCTTCCCAGGCGGCGACCCGGTCGTAATGCCACGACAGCTTGTGGGAATCGAGGATCAGGGCCCCTTCCCGGGTTTGGACGGCTGCGCTTGTCACAATACTTTCACCTCAATGCCACGAAGATTGCGAAGGGAATTGCGATCACCCATAGGTTCCAGCCAGACGGCAAGAGCCTCGTCGATGTTCACCTTTATATACTCCTCGAGATCGAGCAGCAAGGGTCCACGCTGGTTGGCCGGCAGCGACTGTCTCATAAGCACGATCACCTGGCCGTCTGCCTTTGCCGTGATCACTTGGATTTGGGACAGGAATTGCGCGGGGCTGGCTTCCAGCTTGCCCAATACCTGATCGACGCGCTGGCGTTCATCCAGTGCCGCCCATGCTGCGCCCGGAATAGGCGTCTCGACATCGGCATAGTGCTTGATATGGTACATGAATTTCCTTTGTGGTATATATTATAAACGTAACGGGTGAGCGGCTCAGAAGGGACCGAGGAAATCCCGGCTCGGCACATCGTGGCGATTGCGGCGAACCAATGCTTCGCATAGTGCCTGATAGCCTAACGTATCACGTGACGCACCGACCAGATCGATGACCGCTTCGGCAATCTGTTGGGGACCAGGGTAACACTCGGCGGCCATGAACGGTGAGGTTGGGACCGGATGATCGGGCGAGGCGATCCGTACCGGCGCCTTCTTGAGGCAGTCGAAGGCCTGTTCAACAACTTGGCTGACCAGTTCGCCCGCCACGCTGCCAATCTTGAAGGCAGTATCGGCGACCACCAGGCGGCCGGTTTTCTCGACCGAGTTGAGTACGGCGGGTAAGTCCAGCGGACGAACACTGCGCATATCAATCAGGTCGACCGAAATGCCCATATATTTCTTGAGCGCTTTGGCAGTGAGCATCGATTCCAGCGACATGTAGGAGAACGCGGCGATCGTTGCATCGCTACCTTCGTGCATCACGCGCGCCTGGCCGATGGGGATGCGGTAGACGCCTTCAGGCACATTATCGGTGACGTGATGCAGCCAACGGTGCTCGATGAACACGACCGGGTTGTCATCCTCGATGGCGACGATCATCAGACCCTTGGCATCGGCGGCGGTGGTGGGCATCACCACCTTCAGTCCGGGCACCGAGGCGAACATGGCCTGCAGGCTCTGGGAGTGCTGTGGGCCCTGGCCCCAGCCACGGCCCACGATCATGCGGATGACTAGAGGCACGCGCGCCTTGCCATTAAAAATGTAATGCCATTTGGCAGCATTGTTGACGATCTGGTCCATCGCCAGCATGGCGAACTCGATACGCTGGTGGATCATCACCGGGCGCATGCCAGAAATGGCTGCGCCTATGCACACGCCCGTCAGGCCGTTCTCCGCCAGCGGCATATCGAACACCCGCTGCGGGCCGTACTTCTGCTGCAGACCGGCAGTAGAGGTGAAAATCGCCTTCGGATCGGTTACACCCTCACCGATGACGAGTACCGAGGGGTCCTGGGCAAGCGCTAGGTCAAGACCCTCACGAATAGCCTCGACGAAATTCAATTGCCGTAGCCCCTGCTCATGCATAAAGTTTCTCCCGCGCTGCGCTGGGGAGCGGATTGGCGCTCTGATCTGAAAAAGCGAATGCCGCATCGATCTCCCGGCGCAACTGGCTTTCCAGCTTCGCCACGAGCGACACCACGTCTTTGCCTTGCACAGTCATCGACGTCTTGTACCGCTCGATCGGACAATCGGCCATGCCGGCTTCGATGTCCGCGGCGGGACGGTAATTCAATTCATGGTCGAAATTCGGGCCGCAGTGCTCGCGCCAACGGAAGGTGCTCAGCTCGAGGAATTGCGGGCCCTGTCCGGCGCGCGCGGCTGATATGGCCTGCTTGGCCAGCGCGCGTACGGCGTCCACGTCATTACCATCGCCCGCCGCCGCGGTGAGACCGTGCGCCGCGGCAAGAGTATGGATTGGGCGTTGCGGCTGGCGCAAGCTGAGCGGCGTGTAAACCGAGAATTCATTGTTCTCGCAAATGAACACTATCGGTAGCTTATGCAAGGCAGCGAAATTCAGCGACTCGTGCATCACGCCTTCCTCGAAGCAGCCTTCGCCGAAGAAGACTACCGTCACCTCGCCGCGCTTTTGCAGGGCCGAGGCCCAGGCAGACCCGGTGGCGACCGGAATCGTACCGCCGACAATGGGCGTGGTGCCCATGACGCCCGCGTCCAGATCGATCAAATGCATGGAACCGCCGCGCCCACCACAGCAGCCGGTGACCCGGCCATACAGTTCGGCGATCATCGCGCTCAGATCACCGCCCTTGGCCAGGTAATGGCCATGCGCGCGGTGATTGGAAAATACCTTATCCTTGCGCTCGAGTACGTCGCACACACCCACCGCGATGGCTTCCTGGCCGATGCAAAGGTGAGTGGGGCAACGCATTTCCTGTTCAACGTAGCGGTCGGCGAT
>JAQBYL010000427.1 GCA_027622495.1 Pseudomonadota bacterium | reverse complement strand
ATGCAAGCGGTGCAAAAGCGCCTTCAAAGAAGCTGCCGAGGATGTCCAGCGGCATTTCGAGAATTGAATCCCGCGAGGCATCCAGCAGAACCAGCAGGCCGGCAGAAATCCACAGGATCGTGAAGAACACCCCCATGAGGATGCGCCAGTCGGCGTGCACAAAACGATCAGCGATCTGTTTGAGGGACATTCCTTGAGGCCTTTTCGAACTTGGCATGCATTATACGCGACCAGTCAATAGCCAATGGCCTGACCTTCTTTGCGGTGATCTGAGCCCGCCACATAACCGTCGGCAGTTTTCAGGATCAGTTGCGCGCCGCCAAAAAGATACTCACGTGGCTCCATGTATACATCGTGGCCGCGGGCGGCCAGATCTGCGGCCACCGTCTTATCAAATTCCGGCTCAAGGGCAAGCTTCAAGTCAACATCCAGATGCCAGCGGGGTGCATCGCTTGCGGCCTGCGGATTCTGGCCATGGTCAAAGATGCGGTTCACCATCTGGACGTGACCCTGGTGCTGCATGTGCCCACCCATCACACCGAAGCTCATTTTTGGCTGCCCGGCTTCGGTGACAAAACCGGGAATGATCGTGTGAAACGGCCGTTTGCCCGGTGCCACGCAATTCGGGTGATCGGGGTCCAGCGAAAAACCGTGGCCGCGATTCTGCATGGAAATACCGGTACCGGGGATGACGATGCCTGACCCGAAACCCAGGTAGTTCGATTGAATGAACGACACCATCATGCCGCCCGCATCGGCAGCGGTGAGATAGACGGTGTCGTGACACAGCGGTAGCGCGGGGGGTGGCAGGGGACTTGCACGCTTACTGATCTGAGCCGCCAGATGAGCCAGATCATCGGGGGCCAGTAACTCAGCCGGTGATACCCGCATGGCTCGGGGATCAGCAAAGTGATCAAAGGCGGCTCGCACGGCAATCTTCATTGCCTCCACCTGGTAGTGCACGGCATCGGCGCTGTCCAGCGGGCACACAGGCAAATGCTGGAGGATCCCGAGCGCAATCAGTGCGGCCAAACCCTGCCCGTTAGGCGGAATTTCATGGAGTTCCACCCCCCGGTAAGGCTGCGACACGGGGTCTACCCAGTCGGGCTGATGGCTGGCCAGATCGGTTTCGCTCAGAGCGCCACCCGCCTGTCGGGCTGCGCGGACTATCGTGGCTGCCAGATCACCGCGATAAAAACTTTCACCCTGCGAGGCCGCGATCGCTTCAAGGGTGCGCGCAAGATCCGGGCGCACAACCTTCTGACCCGGCTGCGGTGCTGGCAGAAAATGGTTGGCAAAGTCCGGGTAGTCAGCATAGGTCTGTTCCGCAAGTTTCCAGTAGTAGGCAGTCTTGGGACCCACCTGAAAACCGTCGCGCGCATAGCGGATTGCCGTTTCAAAGAGATCTGCAAAGGGCAATCGACCATAGCGGTCAGACAACGCGGTCCAGGCGCTTACGCACCCGGGCACGGTGACCGCATCCCAGCCGAGAACCGGCATGCGCCGCCGGCCAGCAAATCGGGAGGCGTTCCAGGCGGCGGGTGCACGCCCCGATGCGTTCAGGCCATTGAGCCTCTCGCCATCCCAGATGATCGCAAAGGCATCGCTGCCAACACCGTTGTTGTTGGGCTCGACGACCGTCAGGGTAATAGCGGTAGCGAGAGCGGCATCCACCGCGTTGCCGCCTTTTTTCAGGATGTCGATACCCGCCTGGGCCGCCAGAGGTTGTGAGGTGGCGACCACGTTTGCCGCACACACAGGCGAACGCCGGGACGAGTAGGGTTGCTGCCAGTCCATCAGTCGATCAGTTTGCCGTCAGCGTTGCGGTGTTCGGGTCCGTTTACGCGGGCGCGACCATCACCGAATTTTGCATCGCGATCACGCAGCGTAGCGCGCAGGCCGTTTTCCTGAACTGAGGTCATGTAGTTCCGCGCCGCTCGGGTATTGTGCCCTCTGACATCGTTTTCAGCTGCCAGACGCTGCAGGGTGCGGGCACCCATCAGCTCAAGGCCCAGATTAATGATGCGTTTGTTGGCGCTCAAAAGATCAGGATCGATCAATGCCATGCGGTCCACCAGCCCCTCAACCTCACCCTCAAGATCCACTGCAGGGACTGCTTTCAGAACCAGGCCGATCTGTTGTGCCTCAGCACCGGTGATCGTGTCGCCGGTCAGGGTCAGGCGCTTGGCCCACTGCGGGCCTACATTGTAAATCCACATGTTATTGGGCAAGGCGCCCAGATCGCGGGCGGGAGGAAAGCCGAAGGTAGCATCGTCCGCGGCAATGACCATGTCACACAACAGGGCAACGTCGGTACCGCCCGCCAGGCAGTAGCCGTGAACCTGGGCGATCACTGGTTTGTGCATGTCGAAGATCGCCATGCGCAGACGTTGCGCGCGCTCCAGCTGCCAGGCGTCGTCGTCGATGCTTCTGCCGCCACGATAGCGATTGTCGTCACTCTGGACTCTTGAAACCGGGACTCGCCCCCCGGCGCCAGTCAGATCATAACCCGCTGAAAAGGCCCGCCCTGCACCTTTGATAATGACTGCGTGGACCGCGGTGTTGTTGTCGGCTTCCCAGAGCGCTTCTGCCAGTTCGATCTGCAACTGCAGCGACAGGGCATTGAGTTTCTCAGGTCGGTTGAGGGTAATCCGCGCTCGATTGTCTGCCACTTCATAGAGGATGTTTTCGAATGTGCTCATGGCGTTTCCCGGTCAGGTCAGATTAGTGATAAAGATCGCCAGTATGGCAAATGGCGCGAAATAACGTATCGCTAAACGCCACAAGCCGAAAGCGGCTGAGTTTTTACTGCCCAATTCGTCCTCCTGGCTTTGCCGGCTGACGAACCAGCCGACGAACAGAGCGATCAACATTCCGCCCAGCGGCATCATTATGTTGGCAGTGAGGTAGTCGATCAGATCGTAGAAGGTATGGGTTTTGAAGGTCTCAATGAAAGACAGAGGATAAACCTCCCCCCAGAAACTGAACGACGCAACACTCAAGAGCCCGACCAGCCAGATGCCTGCGCCGGTAGACAAAGCTGCGCTACGGCGCGACATGCCGCGGCTTCCGACCAGCCAGGCCACAGCGGGTTCCAGCAGGGCGATGGCAGAGGTCAGGGCGGCAAACGTCAGCAGAATAAAAAACAGCGTTCCAAACAGACCACCCGCCGGAATGTTTCCGAAGGTGATTGGCAGAACGGCGAAGATCAGGCCCGGGCCCTCGGCCGGATCAAGCCCGTTGGCGAAAACAAGGGGGAAGATCGCAAGTCCAGCCAGCAGTGACACAACGGTGTCGGCAGCGGCGATGATGCACGCGGACTGCCCGATCGAAAAAGTCTGGGGCAGGTATGCGCCGTAGGCCATCATGAGCCCCATCGAAACCCCAATCGAAAAAAATGCCTGGCCCACGGCCGCAAGCACCACGCTTGCGTTTAACTTGCTGAAATCAAAAGCGAAAAGAAAGTCAAACGCAGTCCCGAACTGCCCGGCGTAGGCGCCGTAAACAACCAGGGCGAGCAGCATGATGAAAAGTGCCGGCATCATGATCCGGACCGCGAGTTCAATCCCCCCTTTGAGGCCGCGAAGGACAATGAAGACGGTCAGGGCAACGAACAGGGTGTGCCAGAAGGTCATTTCCAGAGGGCTTGCCTTGAGGTCGTTGAAAAGATGTAGCGAGGTTTGCTCGTTCAGGCCGTTGAACACGCTGCTGGCTGCTTTGACGACGTAGGCCATCGCCCATCCGGCAATGACGCTGTAGAACGACAGGATCAGAAAACCAGCACTCACGCCCAGCCACCCAACATGGCCCCAGAGGGGAGAGCGATTTTCGGTTTCTGCGACCTTTCGCATGGCTCGTG
>JAQBYL010000426.1 GCA_027622495.1 Pseudomonadota bacterium | reverse complement strand
CAAACTCAACTTCACCCGCTACGACAAGATTGTGGAAGCAATGGGCGGCCATGGTGAATACGTTGAGAAACCAGAAGAAATTCGACCCGCTCTGGAACGGGCATTCGCTGCAGGTAAGCCTGCGCTGATCAACGTGGTGATGCGCCAGGATATCGAAACCGGCATGAAAGGCAGCGTTTACACCTGATCGCGTTCCATGCCTAAACTCATTGCATTGATCAAGGCTCTGCCGGGGATGAACCGGCAGGCCTTTATCGAGCACTACGAAACCTGCCACGCCCCGCTGGTCAGGCGCCTTTTACCGATGATTGGCGACTACCGCAGAAGCTACGTCACCGATCATTTCGGCCAACCGGACAATCCGCTGGGCTACGACGTCATGACCGAACTGTGGTTTGCTAACGATCAGGATCTGGCTGCTTTCTACACAGTCATCCGGCAGCAAGAAGTTCTGGCCCAGATTCGCGCTGACGAGGCGCACTTTCTGATCAGCGATGCAACCCGAATGATCGCTGTAGAAGAGCACGGCGCGGCTAGTTAAAGAAGGAACACTGATGGCAGACCAGGCAACAGACTACGATGACGTACGCCAGTATCGACTGGATCCGGATCGCGAAAAGGAACTCGTCACCATCGCAGGAGAATGCGTATTCGTATGGGCAAACAAGCAGGGTCACCCGATCGGCGTGATCACGGCCTATGTGCCGATCGATGGACATATCTGGATGACTGCAACCCGCCAGCGGGTTCGGGTGAAGGCGATTGCCCGGGATGGACGATCATCGGTGGTGATAACCAGCAAAGGCACAACCATGGGTGGTGGTAAGACGGTTACCTACAAAGGCCACACGGTGATCCATGAAGACCCCGAGGTCAAACTGCGCATGTACAAGATTCTGGCTGCCGGCATGGCTGGATCAAAAGATGATGGCAACGCGTTTACAAAAAACCTGAATCCAAAGACCTTCATCCGCTTTCTGGACACCCCGGAGCGTGTAGTCCTGGAATTCACCCCGGAAATGTCGATTCCTTTTGACGGCGACAAAATGGCGGTGGGTACTGCAGCCGCTTACGCTCAATTCGCCGCCGAGGAAGAGTGAGCGATTCTCCCTGTAGGACCCGGCGCTACTGATCCAGGTATTCGCTTAACCCGTAGCCAGTCCGCTCCCCATCCAGGGTGTACTCGGTCATGCCCTCGCCCACGTGGGTGCTTGCCCCGGCACGGCGGTTGCGCAACGGTATAAAGCTCATCACACGACCTTCGAGGATCCGTTTGTCACCCGCTTCGGTTTCAAGTTCCGCACGAAGCGACTTGTGGAACGAGGTACCCGGCTGATATTCGGTGACCACTTTGGCGTGCTTGATCCGGATCAGATCCTGCCCGTCATGAAACAACCCGCCACCGATACCCTCTCCATTGGTTCGCACGATCATGCCGAGATCATCGCCGAAATTGCCGGTAATCCAACGGTACGAGGGGGTTGCCTGCCAGTAGCGGGGTCCCCAGGAATGATCCCGCAGACCGTGCCCGCTGAAAGGCACATCCTGACCATTCAGCCGTAAGGTTCCAGACACCCGCATATGCTGCTCGCTGTGTGACCTGGCAAACTGGTTGCCGTCGCCAGGCTCTCCAACATGACCGTAAAGGGGGCCCACAGCGTCATGCAGCAGGTTGATCTCAAGATGAGCTCTTGGACTCATTCTGAATGCGGTGCCTGGATCCTTCATGATCAGAGGGTCAGCCAGAGACAGCACTTCACCGCTGAAGGTGGTTCTGATCTGTTCGGAAGGCTTGATGACGCTGATCTTCAACCCACCGGCATTCCAGCCGTTATTGTGGTGTATCTTCGGTTTGGCATAGTTGAACAGCGCAGATCCGTCGGGATTCCAGACGATCACCGTCATCTCGGCATAACCTTCGTTGGCGCGATTGCCTATGCGTACAACCCCGCCACGATTCTGCGCTCGATCAAAAAAGTTGAAATAGACCGATTCGTTAAAGTTTTCTTCCGGCCCGAGTTCGTGGGTGTAATCGTCTTTTGCCGTGAGGTTGCCGTATATTTTGACCATTGAATACCTTCTGTCGAGCTTGCGTTTCCAAGCAGATCTACCGGTAATCTTACTCCCGCAATCGAAACGTACAACAGATGGTCTTATGGCTGAAGAATCAGTCGATGTTCACGCGGACCGGTATGGTCTTACCGGGCGGCTCAGGCATGAGGACATCATAGGTTCGGCCATCCCAGCGATAGTACACTTTGTAAGCTGTGATGGTTTCACGAACTTCTTTGCGCTGCTGACATTCAACGCGCAGATCCCAGCGTAGAACCGATCCCAGGTCGGAACCTTCCTCTGGTCTTGCCGCAACACAGGGTTGATCCATAACCAGACGTTCAGTGGTTTCCTTGACCGGTATGACCTTGACCACCTGACCGCGGGTTTCAAACGCAGCGCCCAGACCCTGGGCTGAGCTCAGACAACCCAACAGCAGGATTACGGTCAATAATCTGTTTTTCATTTTTATCGCCATCTGTGTTTAAGGACGAGCCTGTGGTTCAGTCCAGCCGAGCATGTGCAGGGTCCGTGCATCTTCGGTACTCAACCCCTCATCGCGTTCATGCATGGTCACGCGGTAGCGACCATCATCCAGACGGTGGCTGGCAAAATGCACGGTCTTGACCTGCGCTGTGAGAACGCGTGCGTAGCGCGACGCACGCAGACCGGAATCGAATATATAAGCATCAATCAGCCGCGCAGCAAGCTGCTGTGTCTCAGCTGCGTCACCGGCCGCGATGCGGGTCTGATGGGTTCGCACCTTTTCAACATAACGCGTCGCTCCTTCAGGCAACTCACCATTTTGGGATATGCGCCCGGGCCCATAGTTGTAGGCCGCCAGGGCACGTGTGACGTCGCCATCGTATCGATCGACGAGTTCTTTCAGATAACGCGATCCGAGATCAATGTTCAAGCACGGGTTGTACAGTTCAGCCACCCTGCGCACACCAAGATGGTGGGCGGTTCCCGGCCACTGGATCTGCATGACCCCGTGTGCGTTGGCATGTGATCGAGCATCCGCGTCCCAGTTGCTTTCGGTTGCGGCCACCGCAAGAACCAGGTCCACCGGCAGGTCATGGCGACGGCTGGCAAGATCGAAGCAACCCTGATAGGGGTAAACGGTTGCATGAACATAGTCTGCACAACCGAGAACCGCGATCAGGATCAGCATCTGTCTCACGGGTTTGCGCCCGTGATCTGCTTCACTTGTGAAAGCACAACCTCACGCTCGTCAGGCGATGTGTACTCAAACGCAACGTGATAACGGCCTGCACCCTCGCGCTGCACACTGAACGGATGGTCGAGGGTTTCACTCATGTGGTCGGCAAAACCCGCAGCCGATCGTTCGCTTCGAAACGCAACCCAGACAATCTCTGTGCGTAGATCTTCCGGGTCACGCTCAACAGCCGGTTCAGGTTCACGTTCAGGTTCAGTTTCAGGTTCTGCCTGAACCATTACTTCTTCGACAGACGCAGCGATTTCGGTTGGCGCATCTGGTCCATGATCAACCGGGTCCGAAGGAATTGCCTGTGGTTCCACCACAACCGTTGGACGCACTTCCTGTTGCGGTTGCACATCCAGAACATCAGGCAGTACCACCGGGACTACATCGGAAACCACCAACCCTGTGGCTGGGAGCCTCGCTTTAACCCAGTCAATAATCTGATAAGTCGGCAGACCAACGGCGGTGGCAATGCCAAATGTCAGCACCGCGCCTATCAATAAACCGGTAAGAAACCGCATACATTTCACCTATATCTGTGCAATGGTTCCGCCTGAACTTGAAAAGTGTGTCGCCCGCCATTCCACCTCACCG
>JAQBYL010000425.1 GCA_027622495.1 Pseudomonadota bacterium | reverse complement strand
CACATTCTTCGGAAGCCCCCGGCTTTGCCGGGGGAGCCGTCACTTGGGCCAGGGACCAGAGGGAGTTGTTGGTTTTGGTCAGGGTTTCCTGGTAGTGGGTCAGGTGGCAGGTTGGGGGGAGTTGGTTTTTCAGGGCGTTTGGGGCTACTCGGAAGTTGGGTTTTTTGGGGCCGCTGACTGGGGTTGTTGTTTGGAGGTGTTGTTCGATTAAGAGGAGGCCGCCGGGTTTCAGGTGGTCGGGCAGCTGTTGGATCAGGTTGGAGTTTACGTAGCGTAGCATGATGATCAGGTCGTATTGATGGGGTGGCAGGGTTGGGTGGTCGAGATCCTGTTGGATCCATTGTATGGGGGTTGAGGGGTTAGACGATTTTGATCTTGCCTTGGCGAGGGTCAGGGCTTCTTCGGATATGTCGATGGCGGTCACGCTGAAGCTGAGACGGGCAAGGTAGACTGAGTTTCGACCGCTGCCGCAGGCGATGTCGAGTGCGGCGCCGGGGGCGAGATTCTGGCACCATTCCACTACGAACGGGTTAGGCAGGGTTTGGGCTGAGGCCGCCCCTTCTCGATATCGTTTGTTCCATTTGTCTGCGTCCTGACGGCTCAGATCAGTGCTCCAGATGTGTCACTGGCAGGACTAACTTAAGTTAAGCACAAACAACTCGTTCAACTCCCGGTCGTCTGCTGCGATGATCTGGTTCAACCAGCTGTGAAAACGCTGACCGCCACCTTCATTCCGGCCAAACATGACATGCTGTTTTGCGCCGGTACGCAGTGCCTGTTGTTGACGCAGACCGGTCGCGTAGTCTTCCTCCTGCACTACATACTCAAGCAACTTGAATTGCTCACGGGCTTGTTCTTTCTGGCTTTCGTCTGGTTCGTCGGCCATTAGATAGTTCTGCACGGTGTAGGACTCGCCGGGGGTTGGGCCAGGGAAGAGCTGTGAAATCATTACAGAGCGACCACCACCGTAGAACGATGCGATGGAAACATGCGGAAAGATGGTCCACACGCCGTTCATCAGGGTGTCTACTGGCCAGGTTTGTGGATCATCGTTTTCTAGTTTTGCGAGGCTCGGGTCTGGTGAGCTGGCCCGTTGATGTGGTCCCCAGGAGTTGTAGAGCGCCTGGTTAGGCATCGTGGAGCCGAATGTGTTTTTGTGCAGGATCGGCAGGTGGTACAGGTCGAGATAACCATCGTAGGCGATCTTCCAGTTGGGGCCCTTGATGGTGCGGCTTTCGAAAAAGTGCCAGTTTTCAAAACCGAAATGGCTGAGCATGGCATCATAACCACACAGGAAGTTGTTCATGTCCAGTGTGGACTGCGGGTTCAGGGTCACCCAGATCAACCCGGCGCGTTCGATGACAGGCAGTTTTGTCAGCCCGTGGCAGCTCTTGTCAACGTCGCCAAAATCTTTGGGTGCGTAGATGTTTACCAGGTCGCCCTGCTGGTCGTAACTCCAGGCATGGTAAGGGCAGGTGAATCTGTTGGTATTGCCCTTGCCGTTCAGCATGACCTGCGATCCGCGGTGGCTGCACATATTTACGAATGCATGCACTTGGCCTTCGTCACTGCGCGAAAGCAGGATGGGAAAGCCGACAGCTTCCATCGCCTTGTAGTCACCGGGCTTAGGAAGCTCCGATGTCATCGCCAGCATCAGCGGAACCCGTTTGAAAACCCGATCGATTTCCAGCCGCCAGCGGTCTTGATCGTAATAATGGCGGGCGGGAACTTGCAGGACCTTGTCAGTCTGGTCGATTGTGCCGGCTCTGCTGTGGGCAAGATTGTGTCTCGCCATCTCGATCAGTTGTTCTGTACTCACGTTTACTCCGCAATCAGTGGCAAAAAGATTTTAGATCGAGGCTTGCCCAGACGCTATCGCTCGACGCCAAGCAGGTTGGCACAGGCCAGAGCCATTACCTTGGCAGAATCAAGCATGTCGACAATGTCTACGTATTCATCCACCTGATGGGCGAGATCAAGTATGCCCGGGCCGTAAGCGATGCAGTCTTTCAACAGGCCGATACGATCGAAGTGTTTCTGATCATAGGTACCCGGCGAAACCACATAGGTCGGCTGCTGACCGAGGACCTCTTCAACAGCGCTGTGCACCGCGCGCACCACGGGTGCGTTCTGATCAGTCATGGTGGGGATGACTTCGAACAGATCGTTCAGGTGGTAGGTAAAACCCCGCCGACTCTTTGTGAGACCGTCGAGCAGAGATTTCACCTCCGCTTTAACGTCTTCAATAGCTTCTTCGATCAGAAAACGTCGATCGATCACCATTCGGCAGGAATCCGGCACCAGCGGTGAGGGAAGACCATCGAACTGCTCACCGAGCCCGCCATGTATGGAATTGATGTTGAGGGTCGATTGCTTTGCGCCATCCGGAACCACGGGCATGGTCGTGGTTTTTGTGGCGAGATACGGGAACAGCGTGCTTTCAAACTCCGCCATCACCGCCTGCATGTGACGCACCGCGCAATCGCCGAGAAATGGCATGGATCCGTGGGCGATCCGACCGTGGGTCTCAATTTCTGTCCACCACACACCGCGATGCCCCAGGCAGATTCGATCTTTGTTCAACGGTTCCGGAATGATCACATGGTCCACACGAGGTGCGGCCAGAAGGCCGATGCCAGCAAGATAGGCAACGCCGCCAAAACCGCCGGTTTCTTCATCGGCGGTGCCGGATATCTCGATGGTTCCCGGATGATCCGGCGCAATCTCGATCAGCGCTTCGATCGCGATGATGGACGCAGCCAACCCACCTTTCATATCGCAGGTGCCGCGGCCATAAATGCGACTGCCCACCTGTTCCGCGCCAAACGGGTCGTAGCTCCAGCCCACCCCTGGTTCCACCACATCGATGTGCGAGTTGAAGTGAACACAGGGTCCACTGCGTGCACCAGGCCGAGTGGCGACCAGGTTAATGCGCGGGTAACGCTCGCTGTCTCCCGGCGTGCCTTCAGCGCGGTGATAGCTCACATCGAAGCCGCGTTGTTTCAGGCGGCGGCTGAGCAGATCGCAACAGGCCTGATAGCCATCGCCAGGTGGATTGACCGAAGGAATCTGAACCAGCGCGCGGGTCAGATCGATGAGGTCCGCGCGTTTGGAATCGATTCGAGCGAGAAGCTGGTCTTTCATTCCGTTTCCTGTTGCAGGGCGTTGAAGACACCGATTGCGATTGCGCGTGAGGTCGCGCGCGCCGCAGCGGTGCCAAGATGAACCATGACCGAGCTATCTATATCGATGTGCCCGGTGGACATTGCAAAGATCAGATCACCGTCGGCTGGTGTATGCACCGGATAAAGCGCACGGGCAAAGCCATCGTGCGCCATCACCGCCAGGCGCTTTGCCTGCATGGTGCTTAGTCTGGCATTGGTGATCACACAACCGAGGGTTGTGTTGGTGTGCTCGTTATAGGCGGCTTTGGTGCGCACCTCGAGGGCGTCGCTGGGCCAGACCGGTGGCAGGCCGTATCCACCGAACTCTGCGCCGACTTCGAATGGTGCTGCCCAGAAGTGTCTGGTTCGACCGATAAGCGGTGAGCCGAATGCATTGACAGCGACGATGGCGGTTACTTCACAACCAGGCACACGGTCCACTGTTTCGGTGGCAATCCCCAGACCACCGGGTGTTGTTGCCGTGCGCGCACCTGTTGCCGCGCCAACCCTGCCGAGCGGGCTTGTTGCGGACGCCTGGCTCACAGCCTGGTAACCAAGATCGCGATAAGGTGAAAAGCGACCCCAGTCTTTGTTCCCGCCGCCGCGCAGATCAAACAGAATGGCGGTCGGAACGATGGGGATGCGATGAGGCGGCGCTGGATAACCACGGCCCTGCTCGCGCAACCAGCCCTGTACACCGCCGGCGGCATCGAGCCCGTAGGCTGAACC
>JAQBYL010000424.1 GCA_027622495.1 Pseudomonadota bacterium | reverse complement strand
AGTGAATCGTCGAGGACCAGCACCGGCGGGTCTTTCAACAGTGCACGGGCGAGGGCCAGACGCTGACGTTGACCACCAGACAGCGTTACCCCGCGTTCGCCGACCATCGCCTCGAACCCTTGCGGAAAATCTGCGATGGCGCTCTCAATGGCTGCGTCTTTACACGCCACATCCATCTGCTCGCGCGTGGCATCTGGTCTGCCGATGATCAGATTGCTTTCGATCGACCTCGAGTACAGAAACGGATCCTGCAGAACTACACCCAGCTGCTGGCGCAGCCAGTGTCGGTTGGTTTGCGATATTTCACGGCCATCGAGTTTGATTGAGCCCTGGTTGTAGGGATACATCCGCAGCAGCACCCGGATCAGACTGGATTTGCCTGATCCGGGTGGACCGACGATGGCCACTGTTTCACCCGGTGCTATATCAAGCGAAATATCCTTCAACACCAGATTATCTGGCTTGTAGGCAAAGTTGAGGTTCGCGATCTGGATCCGACCTGCGGTTCGGGCTTCCTCTGGAAGGTGATCGTTGCTCTCTTCATCTTCTGTGAGAATCTCATTCACCCGTTCGAGCGAGACCACGGCTTTGCCGGCATCTGTCAACACCCGTCCGAGCTGGCGAACCGGCCAGATCACCATGGCAACACAAGTCATGATGGTGAAAAGATCACCGATCGTCAGGGATCCCTGCTGGATGAACCAGGCCCCTGCGAACAGCACGATACCGATCTGAGCCATGGCAAAAAAGTCGCTGGTTGCCCAGTAGTAACCCATCAGGCGGATCAGACGATTGTTGTTATTGCGGAACTCGGCATTTCTGGCTGCGAATTTTTCAGTTTCGAATGCCTGGCGGGAAAATGCTCTCACAACACGGATGCCGGTCAGGTTCTCCTGCAGGACGGCGGTCATGGCCGCTTCTGATTCGTCGGTGATCTGAAAGACTTCTTTGACCTTCGAAAAAAAGATGTATGCGCCCAGTGCAAGGAAAGGCATCAGGCACACCGCAAAGCTTGCAAGGCGTGCGTCCTTGGAGATCAGAAACGGCATGACACAGAGTAGAAGCATGATGGCTCTGCCGATTTCGATGACGTCCGCTGCCAGAAAGACCCGCATGGTTTCAACATCCGAGCTGCAGCGCTGGACCAGGTCGCCGGTATCGGCGGTATCGTAGAAGTGGGCTTTCAGATTGTGCAGACGACCATACAACCGTTCACGCAGACCCCGGCAGATGTTTTCTGATGCGGTAGCCGCAAGGCGACCGCGAAAATACAGGAAAATTCCACCGATGGCGGTCATGAAGATGCTGGCCAAGGCCGAGAGCCACAGATAACCGGTGTACGTTTCGCCACCAGAGAACATCCGATTCAGATCAACCAGGTAGGGTGCACCCAGATCAAAATCCTGCTGGTGGACCACATCGATGGCGAACCCGCCAATCAGCGGCGCGCTGAATATGCAGATGTTGGTCGCGCCCATGGCCAGGATCGCTGCGAAATAGCGCAGGCGTTGACCCTGTGTGAGTTGCCAAAGGTTAGTGTGAGTGTCGGAATTCATCGATTTCTGCCTGAGTATATTGATCACATCGTCCGTTTTGGCACAGATCAATTCTGACCTGTGCTGCCGGCGAGCGGTCTTCTGGCTGGAAATCGTGAACCTGTCAGAGAACCGTTCGCCTTGAGCGAGCGGTTCTCGAGGGGTTTAGATAAGGTTTATCCCAAAGAGATGGATGCGCTCGCCTGCCCTGATGGCATTAGCACCGCCGAGGGTATTTCCCTCGATCAGGTGTCTGCCACCGTGCATGCGGTTTTTTCGTGGTGCGAAAATCAGCATCTGGCCCTTCCTCTTAGTCTTGTGCGTGTTGCGACGCGCTAGCTTGTGGCCCGATCTGGTTGAAGTCTGAACGACGACACCGGATCGGGGTGTAAAATACGAGGGCGCATCCTAACGGCATCAATCTTGCGATTCAACAAATTTGTATACAAAGCGGTTAGTCTTTCCCTGCACGCTGGGATCAAACACGCTGACAAGTGGATTATCAGAGGTATTCTGCAGCGCGCTCGTCTGGCCTGCGAACTCAAACCCCAGGCTCTCGATGTCATTTTTGGCAAAGACTGGTTCGATACGGTGTAATTCCTGGACTGCGCTCGAGCCGCTGCCTTGCGCTGCGACATGGTCGACGATACCGAGCACACCATCTGCTCGCAGGACGCGCTTGATCATGGAAAAGAGCACCTGCCTGTCGAGGTCCCAACCGTCAGCTTTCCAGTACACATCGTGATAGGCCATCACCAGCAGCACCATGTCAACTGAGTCATCCGGCAGGTCAATCTCTGCAATTTCCTTATCGTAGCGGACCACGTTGGTCATACGGTTTTCGAGATCGCGTTGTTTCAACGCCTCACCGGCAAACTGATTGTAAGCCTTGTTGTTGTGCATGTAGACCTTGCCTTCTTCACCCACGGCACCAGCAAGAACTTCGCTGTAGTAGCCGCCACCTGCGAACAGGTCCAGAACCACCATGCCCGGTTTCAGGCCGAGCAGATTCAGTACTGCTGCAGGTTTGCTGGTGATGTCGCGGGTTTGATCTGCTTCGCTTCGGTCGGAGCTGCTGAGAACATCCTCCACTGTGCCGCCATGGACGTGAGTGGTTAGCAGACTGCTCGCAAGCGCGATCACAAACATTGTTTTGCGCAAGGCCATATGTATTCTCCCTGAATCAATGCTTATTCGAGTGTAACGATCATCTTGCCGGTGTTAGCGCCGGTAAAGAGACCGATAAATGCGTCCGGTGCCTTGTCTACACCCTGGTAGATGGTTTCCTGATAGGTGATGTCGCCATGGCTGACCCAGGTTTCCATCTGCTGACGGAATTGCTTTGCCAGATGGTTGAAGTGCGAAACGATAAAACCGCGCAGGGTCAGGCCCAGACCAATCGCCATAGCGAGATTGTTTGGCCCCGGGACCGGCGCGGTCGCGTTGTATTGCGATATTGCACCACACAGCGGTATCCGACCGAAGGGTCGCATATTGTTCAGCGCTGCCTGCAGATGGTCACCGCCTACATTGTCGAAGTACACATCGATGCCGTCCGGTGCAGCTTCCTTAAGATGGGCTTCGATTGCGCCGTCGTGATAATCGAAAGCATAGTCAAAGCCCAGATCATCCTTCAGCCAGGCAACCTTTTCCGCGGTACCGGCGCTGCCGATGACGCGCGCGTTCTTGATGCGGGCAATCTGGCCAACGATGCTGCCGACCGCACCCGCGCCACCCGAGACGAACACGGTTTCGCCCTCTTTGAGAGCGCCGACCTCTAAAAGACCCACGTAGGCCGTCATGCCCGGCATGCCGATGGCGCCGAGGTATGCGGAGGCGGGAGCTTTCAATTCCCCGAGACTTGTGAGTGTGCTTGCGTCTGCACAGAATGCCTCGCGCCAGCCAAAGCCGTTCTGCACGTAGTCGCCTTCCTTGAAGTCCGGATGTCTGGATGCGCTTACCCTGCCGATCGCGCCGCCGTTTAAGATCTCACCGATCTGAAACGGTGGGACGTAGCTTTTGCGCTCGATCATTCGGCCACGCATGTAAGGATCAACGCTCATGCAGACATTGCGAACCTGCACCTGGCCGTTTTCGGGTGAGGCGACTTCGGTTGTGATCACGCTGAAATCGTCTGGTGTGGGGATGCCCATGGGCCTTCGTTTCAGCGTCACTGCTTTGCATTGCATGATTTACACTCAGTTAGCTCAATTTCAGATCATTCTTCAGAATGTCGGAGCAAGCTGCAACACGCGCGCGTAAATAAGGCGAATAAATAAGGCGAGTCACTACTGTCCGGACATTTACGTGAACAAATTCAATTGGTTATGCATGGTCGAATTCTCCGGTGTGATTTCGATATTCGCAAGTA
>JAQBYL010000423.1 GCA_027622495.1 Pseudomonadota bacterium | reverse complement strand
GGTTAATGCGGATCAAGGTGTCGTCCACCTGATCTACACAGTCAGACAGGTGTTCACACAGCGCAAGATTTCTCAAGCCGGAAGCGATGGACGCACTGGCAAATTCACCTGCATGATGCCCGCCCATGCCATCGGCCACCATCCACAGGCCGTCCTGAGCACGTTCTAAAACCGTGTCCTGATTACTCGATCGACGTTTTCCGGGATGGGTGTCACCGGCGCTGTTCCAGATCAGACTCATGGAACAAGCTGAAACTGCATTACGCAGTCAGTTCTCGGGGGTTCGCCAAAACTGATCAGACCGCGGCCCCACAAACGCAATCTGTCACGATGGACAAACGCCACATGCTGGTCTTCGGTCTGAACAAAACTGCCGTTGGTGGAATGGTCGACCAGGACATAGGTGCCCTTATGCCTTTCAATGTGGGCATGGCGTCGGGAGATATATGCGCGATCAACACACACATCCTGATGCGTATCCGCACCGATGGTCAGTGGACCGTCGACCTCACCACACAGCCGCCATTGCTGGTCGCTCCATTCGAGGACGATTTGCACCTGTTCCTGCACATCCATGTCTGCCTATCTTGCTAAAGGCCAGATTCAACTCAGAAGGATAGGGCAGCACCCGGATCCAGACTGGAAACAGATCACGCGCGCGGGTGAACGGCGTCTCTTTTTATGGATGTCGTTGGTGGTTTGACGCGAGCAGGCGGCAGGGATTCCCCTAGTGCATCAGGGCAAACATCCGGCGTCGGTACTGCTGAGCCAGCTCCGAACCCTTGCCAAGCACAGAAAAGATCCGAAGCATGAGCAGACGGCCGATGTCTTCGCGAAAGGTTCGATCCGTTCGCAGAATCTGCATGGCCAGATCGAGCGCTTCCTCAAACTGAGTAAGCGCTGCCAGTCTGACAGCAAGCTGATAAGTCGTTTGCAGATCAGCGGGGGTCGCCTGCAGCGTATTCATAAGCTCAGAAACCTCTCCATAGCCGCTGGCTTCTGTGATGAGATCCAGCCGACTGACCGGCCGTTCACGGCCTGGCGCATCTTCCGGTAGATCGCCGATCACGCTGCGCGCAGCATCGAGATCGCCCGTGCAGACCAGGACGTCTGCCAGTTCAACTTTGAAGGACTGGTTGGCAGGTTCATCGTTGATGGCCTGTTGCAGAATTTGCAGGGCGCTGTCCCAATCACCGATCGTAAGGTAATGATCGAGATCCTCTTTGAGCATATCAACCGACGACAGGGTCAGGCGGTCGAGCAACTCGCGGTATACCTCATCTGTTTGCGGCCCGTCGAGCTGATCGGCCAGCTGCCCTTCATGAACAATCCGAATGCTGGGCAAACCCTGTACACGCAAGTGCTGCGCAAGGGTCTTATCCACCGCGACATCAACAAGCGCAAGGCACACCTTGCCCTCATAATGCGCCACCAGACTCATCAGCTGCGTTCTGGCCTGCGCCGCCGGTGCAACCTGCTGCGCCCAGAACAAAAGCACCACCGGCATCTGTTTGGAGCGCTCAATTACCTCAGTTTGAAACGTATCTGGCGTGACCTCGACCACTGCATTTGAAATGTTCATTTCAATACCCTAACCCTGCAAGGCGGCAAAGTTTACACGATCGCAAGCTCGTCTCACCGGGTCGATCTCCACCCAGTCGAAACCATCGGCCTGTGTTGCATAGCGCAGCGTCCCGACCTGATCGGTAAGCGGTTCGAAAACACTCTTTAAACGATCGGGGTGATTGTTCTTTTCACTCACATGACCGATCACCACACTGAGACCCGCATGACCGATGGTCTGCAGAAAATCACGCGCCTGATCATTGTTGAGGTGCCCGAGATTACCGCCGACCCGGCGTTTCAGGTGCGGCGGATAACGTCCGTTGGCAAGCATGCCCACATCGTGATTGCTTTCCATCAAAAGGCCGTCGAGATTGCTGTAGCTTTCAACCACATGCGGTGTGACATGACCCAGATCACTGAGCACCCCGATTCGAATGCCCGCGTGCTCCAGAACATACTGAACAGGTTCTCGGGTGTCGTGCGGAACGATCACTGGAATCACGCTGATCCCCAGCAGATCGAATGGTCTGTGGGTATCGATAGACGTTCCGGCAACATCTGGGGCAAGGGCGCGCAAGGTTCCAAACGAACCATATACGGGTATCGCGTACTTATAGGCCAGCGCCGCAACACCAGCGCCGTGATCACTGTGTTCGTGTGTCACCAGGATCGCATCGAGGTCACCGGGCCGCACACCTGCGCGATTGAGTCGGTACTCGGTCTGTTTGAGCGGGAAACCGCAGTCGACCATGATCAGTTTCGCACCGATTCTGACGAGCGTGCCGTTGCCCCGGCTGCCACTACCCAGCGACGCAAATCCAATCAACTGGCGTACTCGCGGATCAGCACCAGCACCCGCTGGCTCAGTTCGTTCTCAGCAAGCTGATCAGGACTTTCAAGGACGGTTACCTGCTGGATGTCTTCCGCCAGCGTGTCTACCTGAATCAGCAGGGTATAACCCTTCGCTTCACCCCCCGGCCACAGGCGCGAGAAAAAACCCGGCTCTTCTTCGCCAGTGAACGTCCGGTCGCTGATCGAGATACTGTATGAGCCGCTATCCGGATCGCGGCTGAGCACTTCAGCCTCGGCGTTGGCGAGCGCCTGACCCACTGCAGCCCAGGCGCGTTCGCGATCGAGATTGAGTCGTAAAACCGGATGTCCCTGCACATCGCGGCGCATTTCGGCTTTCGGCCGACTGGCAATATCCTGCGCAACACGCGAGATCGTCTGCTCGGTCACCTTGGCTGCAATGTAGGCGCCAAACTCGCTCAACATTTCACTTTCTACAGGATGCAGATCAGACCGCACCGTGCGCAGCTCTGACGTGCCGCTGGCAACGGGTGAGCCGAGGGCATCATTCTCGTGCCGGACATGTACCTCGGTAGTACGCTCCCGCAGCCCCTGTTCAACTTTTACCAGCAGCCGATCCTGACCGCTGGTCACCCCGGCGTTGGTGCGCTCGTCATGCAGAATTGTGCGGACGACATCGCGATAGGATCGATCTTCGATGACTAACCAATCGGTATCGATGCGGCCATCCGGCGGAGCTTCATAAACTGTAGCGACGCCATTTTCCGCGAGAAACTGCTTCAGTTTTGGCCAGACGATGGTGGGTGGCTCAGGGATTACCAGCCAGACCCGATCGCCGAGCTTCTGAATGCGGACTTCCTGCCGGTTGTCATCACCATAGATGGCATCCGGCAACGGTGGCTGATCAGGAAAAAACACCGGATTGGGCTGGGTCTCGATTTCCGGTATGGGGTCCGGGTCAGCAACACGATCACTCTCGAGGTCTTCGGGGATGATCAGTTTGCGCGACTCCTTGGCAACCAGATAATCGTCTGATCGATTGACGAACAGGCCTTTGTCGTCATTGAAAGCGCTGCAGCCACTCAACCCCGCGGCGAACGCGACAACGAGCAGCAGCACAACACAGCGAATGTTCAGGACAACACCCCGGCCTGCTTTAATGTCGAAACCAGACCAGCCCGGCGGGCCTGCGAGAGTTCCACCAGTGGCAGTCTGATCCCGCGTTGAATTCTGCCCATCTCGTAGAGCCCCCATTTCACTGGTGCGGGACTCGTTTCTACAAACAAAGCCGCGTGCACCGGCTGCATAAGCCGATCCAGTTGTTCCACTGCGACCATATCGTCATCGAGCCACGCCTGACAGAAAGCAGCCATCTGTACCGGCATGACATTGGCGGTGACCGATATGGTGCCCACCGCACCAAAGCGCAACATCTCGAGCGTCTGGGCATCCTCACCCGACAGAACGATGAAATCGTCAGGCACCACAGCGCGGATGGTGGCAGCACGGCGGGCATCGCCGCAGGCTTCTTT